>NZ_LZKV01000211.1:0-3330 GCF_001672995.1 Mycobacterium sp. 1482292.6
CTCCCACGGACAGAAGGTCCAGTCCGCGGGCAGCAACATGGCCAGCACCGACAGCGCCGTTGGGTCCAGCTGGGCCTAACCGCAACTTCAGGCGCGGCAGCACACCACCCGTCGGTGTGCTGCCGCGTCCTGCGGTTACCGTGCAGTTTGGCTTGAAGTATTAGGGACCGATTGGGGAAGTGATGGACCAACAGAGCACCCGCACCGACATCACTGTCAACGTCGACGGTTTCTGGATGCTCCAGGCGCTGCTGGACATCCGGCACGTCGCGCCCGAGCTGCGGTGCCGGCCATACGTGTCTACCGACTCGAACGACTGGCTCAACGAGCATCCCGGCATGACGGTGATGCGCGAGCAGGGCATCGTCGAGAACGACCAGGTGAACGAGCACGTGGCCGCGCGGATGCGAGTGCTCGCGGCGCCCGACCTCGAAGTGGTCGCCCTGTTGTCCCGAGGCAAGCTGGCCTACGGCGTCCTCGATGACGAGAACCAGCCCCCGGGCTCGCGCGACATCCCCGACAACGAATTCCGGGTGGTGCTGGCCCGTCGCGGACAGCACTGGGTGTCGGCGGTCCGGGTGGGCGGTGAGATCACCGTCGACGACGTCGCCGTCGCGGACAGCGCCTCGATCGCGTCCCTGGTGATCGACGCGCTCGAGTCCATCCACCACGCCGAGCCCGCAGCGATCAACGCGGTCAACGTGCCGCTGGAGGAAATGCTGGAAGCGACCAAGTCGTGGCAGGAGTCCGGCTTCAACGTGTTCTCCGGGGGAGACCTGCGCCGGATGGGCATCAGCGCCGCCACGGTGGCCGCGCTGGGTCAGGCGCTGTCCGACCCCGCCGCCGAAGTCGCGGTGTACGCCCGCCAGTACCAGGACGACGCCAAGGGCCCCAGCGCGTCGGTGCTGTCACTCAAAGACGGCTCCGGCGGACGCATCGCGCTGTATCAGCAGGCCCGCACCGCGGGTTCGGGGGAGGCGTGGCTGGCCATTTGTCCGGCGACCCCGCAGCTCGTGCAGGTCGGCGTCAAGACTGTGCTCGACACACTTCCCTACGGTGAGTGGAAAACGCACAGCCGGGTCTGACATTCCCGCGAAACACAGAGTTCACCAATGTCTTTGCACTCAACATGCGGTTGAGCTGCGAACACGGCATACTTCTCTCAAAGACATCAGCAAATCTCAAACGGGTGTCAACGACAACTCTTAATCGCAAGGCGAGGCAGATGGAATTCCACTTAGTCGGAATGGACTTGGCGGGGGGCGCCAGCACCTCGACGGGTACACCGGCGCAGGCCCGCGCGCGACTGGCGGCACGGGCTCACACATTCATCACGATAGGGAGTGCAGGGCGATGACTGCGGTAGTCGAAGTACCACAGCCTGACGTAGAAGGAATCTCGCAGCCTCAGGCAGTCGTCGTCGGCGTGATGGCCGGCGCGGGTGTCCAGATCGGCGTCCTGCTCGACGCCAACGCCCCCGTCTCGGTGATGACGGAACCGTTGCTGAAGGTGGTCAACAGCCGGCTCCGCGAACTCGGCGAGACCCCGCTGGAGGCCTCCGGCCGGGGCCGCTGGGCGCTGTGCCTGGTGGACGGTTCGCCGCTGCGGGCCACCCAATCGCTGAGCGAGCAGGACGTCTACGACGGCGACCGGTTGTGGATCCGGTTCATCCCGGACACCGAGCACCGCTCGCAGGTCATCGAGCACATCTCCACCGCCGTCGCGGCGGATCTCAGCAAGCGCTTCGCCGCCATCGACCCGGTCGTGGCGGTGCAGGTCGGCGCGACGATGGTGGCCGTCGGCGTGTGGATCGCCGCCGGCCTGCTCGGCTGGTGGCGCTGGCACCACAACTCGTGGCTGCCGACCGTGTACGCGGGCGTGATCGGCGCAGTTGTGCTCGGCGTTTCGCTGATGCTGCTGATGCGGGCGACCACGCAGCAGGAACGGCGCGTCGGCGACACCATGCTGCTGAGCAGCCTCGCCCCCATCTCGATCGCGGCGGCGGCCGCGCCGCCGGGCGGCGTCGGATCCCCGCACGCGGTGCTGGGTTTCGGCGTCCTCACCATCGCCGCGATACTGGCGCTGCGCTTCACCGGGCGCCGGCTTTCGATCTACACGGCGATCGTCACGGTCAGCCTGATCGCGGCGGTGGCCGCGCTGGCGCGCATGGTCGCGATGACCAGCGCCGTGACGCTGTTCACCTGCGTCGTGCTGGTGTCCGTCATGATCTACCAGAGCGCGCCGGCCATCTCGCGCCGGCTGGCAGGCATCCGGTTGCCCGTCTTCCCGTCGGCCACCAGCCGGTGGGTGTTCGAGGCCCGACCCGACCTGCCCACCACCGTGGTGCGCTCCGACGGCGGTCCTCCGGTGCTGGAGGGGCCCGCCTCGGTCCGCGACGTGCTGACCCAGGCCGAACGCGCCCGGTCCTTCCTGTCGGGTTTGCTGATCGGGCTCGGCGTGCTGATGATCGTCTCGCTGACCGCGCTGTCGGATCCGCACACCGGACAACGCTGGCTGCCCGTCCTGCTGGCCGGCTTCAGCGCGGGCTTCCTGATGCTGCGCGGCCGCTCGTACGTCGACCGCTGGCAGGCGATCACCCTGGCCGGAACGGCCGTGCTGATCGTCGGTGCGGTGGTGTTGCGTTACGCGCTGGTGCTGCAGTCGCCGCTGGCGGTGTCGATCAGCGCGGCGATCCTGGTGCTGCTGCCGGCCGCGGGACTGACATCGGCGGCCGTAGTGCCGAACACCGTCTACAGCCCGCTATTCCGCAAATTCGTGGAATGGATTGAATACCTCTGCCTGATGCCAATTTTCCCGCTGGCATTGTGGTTGATGAATGTCTATGCAGCTATCCGCTATCGCTAACGGCAAGGTGTGGCGTGGTCGCGCGTGCGCCGCGACCCTCGCCGCCGCGCTGCTCGCCTCGGGCGCGTTAGCCGGTCTGCCTCCGGCGTACGCGATTTCGCCCCCGACGATCGACGCGGGCGCGGTGCCGCCGGACGGTCCGCCGGGACCGGGGGCGCCGATGAAGCAGAACTCGTACTGCACCGAGGTCGGTGTGCTGCCGGGGACCGACTTCCGGCTGCAACCCAAGTACATGGACATGCTGAACCTGCAGGAGGCGTGGCAGTTCGGTCGTGGTGCCGGCGTGAAGGTGGCCGTCATCGACACCGGCGTGACGCCGCACCCGCGGTTTCCGCACCTGATCGCCGGCGGTGACTACATCATGGCCGGCGACGGCCTGTCCGACTGCGACGCGCACGGCACCATCGTGGCCTCGATGATCGGTGCGGCCTCGGCCAACGGTGCCGGGGTGCCGCCGGCGGCGCC
>NZ_LZKV01000212.1:0-1589 GCF_001672995.1 Mycobacterium sp. 1482292.6
TTGGCGGTGGTCACGCTCCGGCTCCCGGCGGCGGCGGTGGCTTCGGCGGCGGTCACGCCCCGGCTCCCGGCGGCGGCGGTGGCCTCGGCGGCTTCGGCGGTGGTCACAGCGGTGGCGGCTTCGGTGGTGGCGGCGGCTTCGGCGGTGGTCACAGCGGCGGCGGTGGCGGCTTCGGTGGTGGTGGCGGCGGCGGACACCACTAGTCCGGTTTGCCAACTAACACACAGCAACCGGCGCCTACTTCTCCCAAGATCACGCGCGTAGGGTCGGGGTATTGAGGCTGGCAAAAAGATGCCGCCTCTGCCGCCAGAATTTCATCAGCCCAGCAACATGTGCGGGCATGCGGCCCGCGCTCTGCGGTGGCAGAAATCCTTGGTGATCACTGAACAGTGGTGTTGCCGACGGGGGCGTCGAGCGACACGAATTGGGCAGAGGGAGCTTAAGCGGTGGTGGGCATCGTGCTTGGCGTCTCGATGACGCCGACGAAGGTGCGCATGGTCCTGGTCGAGGGGGAGAGCGCCGACGGAGTCACCGTCGACGAGGACGGCTTCGACGTCGACACCCAACGCACCGCCCTGCCCGGCACCGGCCCCACCGAGGTGATCTCGGCCATTCTCGGCACCCGGGAAGGCGCCGCCGAGGGCGGCTACGAACTGCTGTCGACGGGCGTGACCTGGACCGACCACGTCGAAGCGGCGATGCTGCGCGACGCCCTCATTTCCCACAAGGTCGAAAACGTCATGCTGGTCTCGGTCTTCATGGCCGCGGCCGCGCTGACCCAGGCCGTGGGAGACGCCACCAATTACGCGCGCACCGCGCTGCTGTTCGTCGAGCCCTACAGCGCCACCCTGGCCGTCGTCGACACCGCGGACGGCTCGGTCTCGGAGGTACGCCGCAGACCCCTCGCGGACGACGAAGACGAAGCGGTCGCCGAACTCGTCGACATGGCCTCCGGCGCCGCGACGCTCGAAACCCACCCCGAAGGCCTGGTTCTGGTCGGCTCCGGCGTCGACATCCCGCTGATCAAGCCGGTGCTCGAGGCCGCGACCTCGCTCGAGTTGTCCGTGCCCGACGAGCCAGAGATGGCCCTGGCGCGAGGCGCCGCGCTGGCGGCGGCGAACGCGCCGCTCTTCGCGTCGTCGACGGCCGCGCTGGCCTATGCACTGGATCCCGGCACCGGCGAGGTCGACCCGATGCTGTTGGCCGGGCAGCATCCCGGCCTGCTCCCGGGATATCAGCCCGAATACCGCAGCCGCATCGCGGCGCTCGCCGCCGACGCCGACAAGGGCAAGACCAACGTCGCCTACAGCGCCGTGCCGGACGATGAGGCCGAGGCCAAAACGATCATCGCTTCCGACGAACGCGCGCGCCGGCGCAGGTCCTTGATGCTGGTCAGCAGCTCGCTGGCGGTGATCTTCATCGCGGCGGTGGTGGCGCTGGAAATCGCGCTGGCCATCAGCATCCGCCCGACGGTCGCCTTGCGCCCCAGCCCCAACGAAAACATCGTCGCCCCTGCGCCCACCGCGGATCGTCGTGCCCGGGCCCCAGCATCTCGGCGGCCAGGGCCGTCACGATCGGTGAGTTGATGA
>NZ_LZKV01000213.1:0-808 GCF_001672995.1 Mycobacterium sp. 1482292.6
CCCTCAACATCTGGGCGGCCAACCTGGAGGCCAACAAGGACAAGGCGGTCGCCCTGCAGTCCGAAGAGGTCTACGACAAGTACATGAAGTACCTGACCGGCTGCGAGAACTTCTTCCGCAAGGGTGTCACCAATGTGGGGCAATTCACGTTGGTCAAGTAGGGCGGGACAAGTCGGCCCCGAACGGTTCACCGTTCGGGGCCGATTGCTTTACTGGGCCGGTTACTTCTCCAGCGTGAACTGATTGACGTCGGTGTAGCCCGCACGGAACAACTTCGCGCAGCCGGTCAGGTACTTCATGTACCGGTCGTAGACCTCCTGGGACTGGATGGCGATCGCCTGCTCGCGATTGGCCTCGAGTGCCTCGGCCCACAGGTCCAAGGTCCTGGCGTAGTGCAGCTGCAGCGACTGGACGCGGGTCAGGTCGAAGCCCGCGGTCACTCCGTACTCGCCGACGGTCTGCGGCGTCGGCAGCCAGCCGCCGGGGAAGATCTCGGCCAGGATGAACTGCGAGAACTGCACGATTTCGTGGGTCAGCTTCAGGCCCTTGGCCCGCGCGTCTTTGAACGACGGCCGAACGATGGTGTGCAGCAACATCACTCCGCCGGGCGGCAGCGCCTGGTAGGCCATTTTGAAGAAGCGGCCGTAGCGCTGCCGGCCGAAGTGCTCGAACGCGCCAATCGTGACGATCCGGTCGACCTTGTCCTCGAACTCTTCCCAGCCCTGCAACCGCACCTCGATGTTGCGGCTGGTCGGCAATCCGGCCAGCTTGTTCTTGCTGTACTCAAATTGATTGCGGCTCAGCGCGA
>NZ_LZKV01000214.1:0-34031 GCF_001672995.1 Mycobacterium sp. 1482292.6
CGAGCCGAATTGACGCACTTTGGTGACGTCGCGGGTGGCGGTCGCGGTGAGCGAGCTGAGGTCGGTGATAATCGTGGGCGGGTGGGTAGCGTGCTTCGGCGCGCCGGCGGCGCTGGCCGGCCCCACGTGGATCCCCACCGCGAGTGATACCGACCCGACGAAGGTGATGGCACCGGCCGCCAACGCGGTCATGGCCCCGGCGTAGGACAACTGCCGCTTCTGAGTGGGCGCCGGAACGGGTTCGCTGATGTGCTCGACCAGCTGGTCGTCGGTGAATTCGGTGCTTGCAGCCGCCGACAGCGCCGCGCCGCGCGCGATCGTCACCTGGGCCATCGATTGCACGAAAACCGGTACCGGCAAAGTCGTTTCGAGCTGCCAGGAGAGGCCGTCGATGTCGCTGTGGCCGCCCACCACGACGACGCCGCCGGGCTGCCATCCGTTGCGCTCGAACATGCCGGTCAGCCAGCGGGTCAGGCCGTCGAAGCCGCCCCGCACGTGCTTGGTGGCCGTCTGGGTCTCACCGTCGTGCGTGTCGACCATGACCACGGTCGTCGAGTCCCGGTCGAGGATGCAGACGGCGGTCTGCTCGTAGCCGATGACGGGCGCGATGGCCCGAGCCAACGTCTCGATGGCTTCGAGGAACCGGATCGGCACGACGTTGTCGAATCCCGCGTCGGTCAAGGCCTCCAAGACCAGCGCGGCCTGTGCGGATGCTTCGTCGTTCCAGGTCACTCCGATGACACGCAGCCGGCGATCGCTCGCGGCCGCCTCGGTGTCGACCCGCAATACCTCGTCCACCACTTGTTCTGCGGTGCCCACGGCGCGCACACCGTGGCCCGCGCGCAACACCAGCTCTTGGTGATCGAGGATGGTGCCGTCGGCGCCATGTCCTTCGGCGAGGACCCAACCAACGGCGGTCGGCGTCACTGACAGGCCAAGAACCGTGTCCAAATCTATGCCCCAATCGGTCCCGCGTCCGACGCCCTCAGCCGCATCTACGCGCACCATGAAGCCGCGGGCGCGGTGATTCGAGAGAGCCGGAACAGACGCGGGATAGCGTGGTCTTCATCGGCTTGCTTCGAGAGCAGCCTACGCGGTCGGCGCAAGTCCGGCTGCCCCGGTCGGGCATGACCGCGGAATCGCCAGATGAAAGGGCGGCGCGGTGAAACGGAGCTGGGCCGCAGGCGGGTTCGCCGCTTCAGCCGGTTGCCGCCGGTTGCAGAGCTCCGACGAGGTGAGGGCCGCGAGGGCCGCGAGGGCCGTAGTGCGGGGGGCCTCTGGGTCGCCAAACCAGGCTTTATCGGCCGCGCAAATTAAATGCCCCGCACCGCGCGACCGTGGTGCCGTCAAACGATCAAACTGCCGACGCGCGGCGCGCCGGTGGCGATCAGCGAATCCGGTCCGGGCTTCATTTCGGGGGATTCTAAAAGCGTGGGGCATCGCGAGAGCTCGACTCGACGTAAACCCGCTGCGGCCTGGCGTTTTCTCACCCGGTGTGTGGGGCGGTCATACAGCGGGTACGCGGGGCCCGACGCCGCCCGGTTGCGCCGGGTGGCGAAATTGTGAAGTGAAAAGCGATGCCGAAACGAGACGCGTTCGCGTCCCAATCGACATTTGACGGACTCACACGGTAAATTCCTGTGAGACCACGATCACACTGATCACATCGACAAGGGGCAGGTATGACAGATCTGAGCGAGAAGGTCCGGGCCTGGGGGCGCCGGCTTTTGGTCGGCACAGCGGCGGCAGCCACACTGCCGGGCCTGATCGGTCTTGCCGGCGGCGCTCCAACCGCGAATGCGTTTTCGCGGCCGGGCCTGCCAGTCGAGTACCTGCAGGTGCCGTCCGCCGGCATGGGCCGCAACATCAAGGTCCAGTTCCAAAGCGGCGGCAGCGGCTCCCCCGCGGTCTATCTGCTGGACGGTCTGCGGGCCCAAGACGACTACAACGGCTGGGACATCAACACCCCTGCGTTCGAGTGGTACTACCAGTCGGGCCTGTCGATCGTCATGCCGGTCGGTGGTCAATCCAGCTTCTACAGCGACTGGTACAACCAGGCCTGTGGTAAGGCCGGTTGCCAGACGTACAAGTGGGAGACCTTCCTCACCAGCGAGCTGCCGCAGTACCTGCAGTCCAACAAGAGTGTGAAGCCGAACGGAAGTGCGGCGGTCGGCATCTCGATGGCCGGTTCGTCGGCGATGATCCTGGCCGCCTACCACCCGGCCCAGTTCATCTACGCCGGCTCGCTGTCGGCGCTGCTGGACCCGTCGCAGGGAATGGGGCCGAGCCTGATCGGTCTGGCGATGGGTGACGCCGGTGGCTATAAGGCCAACGACATGTGGGGTCCGTCGAGCGACCCGGCGTGGGCGCGCAACGACCCGACCCTGCAGATCCCGAAGCTGGTCGGCAACAACACCCGGCTTTGGGTGTACTGCGGTAACGGCACGCCGTCCGAGCTCGGCGGGGCCAACATGCCGGCCGAGTTCCTGGAGAACTTCGTGCGCAGCAGCAACCTGAAGTTCCAGGACGCCTACAACGGCGCCGGCGGCCACAACGCGGTGTGGAACTTCAACGCCAACGGAACGCACAGCTGGGAGTACTGGGGAGCCCAGCTCAACGCCATGAAGCCCGACCTGCAGGGCACTCTGGGCGCTTCGCCTGGCGGCGGCGGATAACCCAACCGCCCGCTCGGTCACTACTGCGCCTGACGTCTCCGTCAGGCGCAGTAGTGCGTTGGGGGATCGCGGTCGTGAGCCTGGCGATGCTGGTGGCGCCCGCCCGGGCCGACACCGCGAGTCCGCTCACCCCGTTAGTCGACGCGGCCGCGCAACGGCTGCAGATCGCCGACCCGGTTGCCGCCTACAAGTGGCACCAGCACGGCGCCATCGAAGATCCGGCGCGCGTCCAGCAGGAACTGGCCAGGCTGGGTGACGAGGCCGTCGCCCAACACATCGACCGCGACTACGTCACCCGGGTGTTCGGAGACCAGATCAGCGCCACCGAGGCCGTCGAATACGGCCGGTTCGCAGACTGGAAGCTCAATCCGGGAAGCGCTCCGCCCGACGCACCGGACCTGTCGTCGTCGCGGTCGGCGATCGACGCCCTCAACCAGACGATGCTGACCCAGCTGTCGGGCAACTGGGGCGTGCTGCATTCGCCGGAATGTGGCGCCCAACTCGACGCCGCGCGAAGCGGCGTCACCCGCGGGCGGCAGCTCGACGACCTGTACCAAAAGGCCCTGTCATCAGCGACGCAGTCGTATTGCCAGCAATAACTTAATTTTTCCTCACCGATTTCTAACGGTCCGATTTGGCCCGCCGATAAGGCGGTTTCCGCAGATAGATGGCATATCTCGCGCCATTTTCGAATAGGTAACGCTTTGGCCACACGCGCCGAAATCCCGGACATGAAGAATCTCTGCAAGCTTCTCGTCAAGTCCGTAGTGGTCGGCGGGGTCGTTGCAGCGTCGATGGCTTCGTCCACGGGTGTGGTGAGCGCAGACCCCGCTCCCAACTGGGACGCGATCGCCCAATGCGAATCCGGGGGCAACTGGCACGCCAACACCGGAAACGGGAATTACGGTGGACTGCAATTCAAACCAGCCACCTGGGCGCGTTACGGCGGTGTCGGCAACCCGGCCGCCGCGTCCCGAGAGCAGCAAATCGCTGTGGCCAACCGGGTTTTCGCCGAGGAGGGTGTGGAGGCCTGGCCAAAGTGCGGCGCGCAATCCGGCCTGCCGATCGGTTGGTACTCGCACCCGGCCCAGGGCATCAAGCAGATCATCAACGGGCTGATTCAGGCGGCCGTCCCGCACTGATGAAACGCACCTGCGCTCTATGACCGGGCGCCACGCTGTGTTTGGATCAGCCCATGGAAGGTTCGGCGACTGTTCACATGGCGGCGCCTGCGGCCAAGATCTGGGATCTCATCGCGGACGTCCGCAACACCGGAAAGTTTTCCCCGGAAGTCTTTGAAGCCGAGTGGCTCGGCGATGCGACCGGCCCCGCCCTGGGTGCCAAATTCCGCGGTCACGTCCGGCGCAATGAGATGGGGCCGGTGTATTGGACAACGTGCAAGGTCACCGCCTGCGAACCGGGCCGCGAATTCGGCTTCACGGTGCTCCTCGGTGACAGGCCCGTCAACAACTGGCATTACCGCCTGGCGCCCAGTGGCGGCGGCGGGACCGACGTCACCGAGTCGTTTCGGCTCAACCCGGCGCCGTGGCTCGCCTTCTACTGGTTGTTCGGCGGCTTTTTGCGCAAGCGCCGCAACATCCGCGACATGACCAAGACGCTGAACCGCATCAAAGACGTGGTCGAGGCGGACTGACGCCCGTGAAATCCGTCTTCATCACCGGTGCGGGCAGCGGCATGGGTCGCGAGGGCGCAAAGTTGTTCCACGCCAAGGGCTGGCGCGTCGGCGCGGTCGACCGCAACGAAGACGGCCTGGCGACGCTGAACGACGAACTCGGCGGCGATCGACTGTGGACCCGCGCCGTCGACGTGACGGACAAGGCGGCCCTCGAGAATGCCCTGGCCGATTTCTGCGCCGGCAACAGCGGCGGCGGACTGGACATGATGTGGAACAACGCCGGCATCGGTGAATCCGGCTGGTTCGAGGACGTGCCCTATGACGCCGCGATGCGTGTCGTCGACGTGAACTTCAAGGCGGTACTGACGGGCGCGTACGCTTCGCTGCCCTACCTCAAGATGACCCCGGGCAGCCTGATGTTCTCCACGTCGTCGTCCTCGGCGACCTACGGCATGCCGCGCCTGGCCGTCTACTCGTCGACCAAGCATGCGGTCAAAGGTCTGACCGAGGCGCTGAGCGTGGAGTGGCAGCGCCACGGCGTGCGCGTCGCCGACGTGCTGCCCGGGCTCATCGACACCGCCATCTTGACGACCACAACCAATCACTCCGACGACGGGCGCGCACCCATGACGGCGGAGCAATTGCGGGCCACCGCACCCAAGAAGGGCATGCTCCGGTTGATGCCGGCAAGCAGCGTGGCCGAGACGGCGTGGCAGGCCTATCACCATCCGAAGCGGATGCACTGGTATGTGCCCAAGAGCATCCGCCTGATCGACTTTTTCAAGGGCGTGAGCCCGGAATTCGTGCGACGCAGCATCGTCAAGTCCCTACCCGCGCTAGCGCCGAAGCGGCAGTAAGGAGGTCGGCTGGTGGAAAACCGTTTGCTCACAGTCGCTTTGGTTTCGGCGGCGGTCGTCGTCAGTGTCGCGGGATGCAGCGCGGCGCCGACGACGCCCCGTCGGGCCGCGCGGCTGACCATCGACGGCGCCACGCACACGACGCGTCCCCCGGCGTGCCGGCAAGATCAGATGTACCGCACCATCAACATCCCCGACCGGGACGGTGGGGTCGAAGCGGTGGTGCTGCTCAGCGGCTACCGGGTGATGCCGCAGTGGGTCAAGATTCGCAATGTCGACGGATTCAGCGGCAGCTTCTGGCAAGGCGGGGTGGGCGACGCGCACGTCGAACTCAACAACGACGCCTACACCATCACCGGCAGCGCCTACGGCATCAACAGCAGCAACCCCAACAAAGTGGTGACCACCGACTTCAAAATCGACGCCGAGTGCTGACTCCACAGCTGGTCGGGGCCTAGGCTCGAAACGACGCCTGATCGAGGGAGGGGGCCGGTGAAGGAACGGTTGCACTGGTTCGCGATGCATGGCTTCATCCGGGGCGCCGCGGCCCTCGGGGCCCGGCGAGGCGACGTCCAGGCCAGGCTGATCGCGGATCCGGCGGTGGCCGCCGACCCGGTCGCCTACTACGACGAAGTCCGTGCCCGGGGCAAGCTGGTGAAGGGCCGCGTGGCGTATCTGACGGCAGATCACGCGCTGGCGCATGAACTGCTGCGGTCCGACGATTTTCGGGTGCTGATCTTCGGATCGAATCTGCCGGCGCCGCTGCGATGGGTGGAGCACCGCACCCGCGACGGCCTGCTGCATCCACTGCGTGCGCCATCGTTGTTGGCCGTCGAACCGCCCGATCACACCCGTTACCGCAAGACGGTGTCGGCGGTGTTCACACCCAGAGCCGTTGCCGCCCTGCGGGATCGGGTCGAGCAGACCGCCGCCGAGCTGTTGGATCGGCTGGCCGGTGAGTCCGGTGTGGTGGACATCGTCGGACGGTACTGCTCGCAGCTTCCGGTGGCGATCATCAGCGACATTCTCGGCGTGCCCGAGTCGGAGCGACGGCGCGTCCTGGAATTCGGCGAACTGGCCGCACCGAGCCTCGACATCGGCTTGCCATGGCGGCAATACCGCAGCGTGCAGGACGGGATCGCCGGCTTCAGCGCCTGGCTCGCCGAGCACCTGCAGCGGCTACGCCTGGATCCCAGCGACAATCTGATGAGCCAGCTGATCCAGACGGCCGAAAGTGGTTCTGCGGAAACCTATCTCGACGAGAAGGAGCTTCAGGCGATCGCCGGGCTGGTGTTAGCCGCCGGCTTCGAGACTACGGTCAACCTGCTCGGCAATGGGATCCGGATGTTGATGGACGCGCCGGAGCATCTGGACACCCTGCGCCGACGTCCCGAACTGTGGCCGAACGCCGTCGAAGAGATCCTGCGGCTGGAATCGCCGGTGCAGCTGACCGCGCGGATGGCGCGGGGCGACGTCGAGATAGCCGGCCGGCAGTTACACCGTGGCGATCTGGTGCTGGTGTATCTGGCCGCCGCCAACCGGGATCCATCGGTTTTTCCCGACCCGCACCGCTTCGACATCGAAAGGGACAACGCCGGACGGCATCTCGCCTTCTCCGGTGGCCGGCACTTCTGCCTGGGCGCGGCCCTTGCCCGGGCCGAGGGCGAAGTCGGACTGCGCACATTTTTCGACGGTTTTCCCGAGGTACGCGCGGCGGGCGCCGGAAGCAGACGCGAAACCCGGGTGCTGCGCGGATGGTCGTCGTTGCCGGTGGCTCTGGGGCCGTACGTACGCGAGTACGACCGAACCGGTTGACACCGGGGCGGCGACGAGGTTTATTTGCCGCTATGACAGAGGTTTCTATGATCGCGGTCGAGGACGTCGTACGTGGGCTGTGGCAGGCGCTTTCGCGGCGAGATTGGGAAGCGATCAAAACCTTTTTGTCCGACGACTGCCTCTACGTCGACATGCCGGTCCCCGCACTGTCGGCGCGCGGTCCCGAGGGCATCGTGCAACGCCTCAGGATGGGACTCGAGCAGTTGGCCGGCTACGAGAACCACCCCGGCGTGCTGGTGTGCAACGGGTCCGACGTGCTCTACGAGCACTCCGAGACGTGGACTTTCGCGACAGGTGAGCAGGGTGTGCTGCGCTTCGTGACGGCCCACAAGGTCGTCGACGGCAAGATCACCGTCTGGAAAGACTATTGGGACATGAACAGCCTGGTGGCCTTCGCTCCCCCGAACCACTTCGAGGGCTTGGCGACCGGCGACACCAGTTGGATATTCGACGCCTCATCGCTGGTTTGACGAAGGCCGCTCCACGGCACCCCGACCGTCTGCCGCCCACGCCCGGTGGAACGCATGATGGCGGCTACGACTCGGCCAGTTTCCGGAGGCGTTTCAACGTTTCCGTCAGTGCGCGTCCCACCTGGCGCACGGCGATCCGATCGGCGATGTACCCGAGTATTCCCCCGGGCGCCTGATACGACAGCCGAAATGTCACCCGTGTGCAGCCGTCGCCTCTGTCACGCAACCGTATCCGCCCGCGCAGCGTCACGCCGGTAATTCCCACCCAGGCGAGGTCGCGGCCGTCGTCGAACTCGACCACCTCGATCACGCCGCCAACGGGTACGGAGCCGATCTTCCAGTGGACGGTGTACCGCGCACCGACGCCGGGTGGTTTGTCGTTCGACGACTCCCACCGCTCCAGGCTCGCCATGAACGACGGGTAACAGTCCGGGTCGCTGACGATTTTCCAGACGGCGGCACGGTCGGCGTTGATGACGCAACGGCGTTCGACGCGCATCAGCCGATCACCGGGAATCGTCGTTCGGCGGCCAGCCGGTCGACGCCCCCCTGCAGGGAGGCCATCACCTTGTCGTGCACCGCTTGATCGTCGCCGTCGACCTCAATCGGGTCTTGAACCTCGATCACGATCTTGGTGGGCAACGGGATGTGGCCCGCCAGGTCGCTGATGTTGAGTCCCCAGGGCAGCGCCAGCGATATCGGGACGCTCTTGAGCCGGAGCAACTTGTCGGCCATCAGCAACTTGGCCAGCCACTGCCCGCGATTGAGAAAGAGCGCGCTCTCCTGCCCACCGATGCTCGCGACGGGGACGATCGGCACCCCGGCCTCGCGGGCCAGCTTGACATAGCCCATGCGCCCGCCGAAGTCGACCTTGTGACGTTCCCAGGAGGGCCGGAACACCTCGTAGTCGCCACCGGGATAGACCAGCAGTGCTGCGCCGGAATCCAGCGCGAGACGGGCATTTTCGGGGTTGGCGGCGACGGTGCCGAATTTGCGCAACCAGCCGAGCGGCGGCGCGGACACGACGAGGTTGTGGGCCAACTGGTAAAAGGGCCGCTCAACGCCGAAATACGAGCAGAAGGCGAGCGTGAACACGAAGGTGTCGGGCGGTACATTGCCGCCACTGTGGTTGCCCACCAGCAGCACCGGTCCCTCGGCCGGAATGCGGTCCAAGCCCCGCACGTCCGCCCTGAAATAGAACGACGCCAGCAACCAGGTTCCCGGCAGTTGATCGCGGATGTAATCCGGATCTCGCTGGTCAAGGTCGGCTTTGGGCACCCACGACACAACTTTGTCGCGAGCCCAATTCAAGACGTCCTTCGCGGTCGCCATGTCGGCACGCATACCCCGGCGTCACCGGGGGTCAAACGCCGCGATGCAACCGGCCGGGCACGAAAATTACCGGGCCGCCGCAACACCTGGGATGGTCACCCCTCGTGTTTTGACCATCCCAGTGTTGTTGGCAGCCGACGGCTACAAGTACCGCTGGACGCCACCGTGACCGTGACAGGTCCCACTGGCATGGGGATGTTCGCTGAAAGACCAACTCCCATCCGAGCACTGGGCCGTGGCACCCTGCGGTTGTGAGCCACCCTTTTGCGGATATGGCACGCAGTCACCAGAACTGGCGGTGTAGCAACCGCCGCTGGGTGACGCGTAGGCCGATGGCGCCACAGCGGCGGCGCCGAAGACGACGGCTGCGATGACAAACGCAGCACGGGACAACACGTGCCCAAACCTCCCTTGTCCATCATCAGGTTGGCGACGTTTGCCCGATTCGTCGATCGAAGCCTATGCGCCCGGACCGTTGCCCACAGGCGAATCTCTGAAAAATTTCCCGCTGTCGAGGCGAGGGCAGCGCCGCTACTGCGCCAGTCCGTCCAGCACCCGGACCCGAACGGGATCGCGCTTGCCCTTGACGTCAACCCAGCCGAGCATCCGCACGCGTGCGGACTCACCAAGCGCGACCGCGGTATTGGGTCCGATGACCACTTGCCCCGGCTCAGCCAGGCCCTCCAGCCGTGCCGCCAGGTTCATGGTGTCGCCGATCGCGGTGAAGTTGCGTACTTGCTGCGCACCGACATTGCCCACCAGCGCGGGACCGGTATTGATTCCCACCCGAAAGCGCGGCCAGTCGTCGCGTCCGGCCGCCGCCTGCTCGACGGCGGCATGCAGTGCGAGTCCGGTGCGCGCGGCGCGCACCGCGTGATCATGTTGGCGCACAGGGGCATTCCAAATCGCCACCACCGCATCACCGGCAAAGGGCAGGACGGTACCGCCGGCTTCGAGGATGACCGGAACGATCGCGCCGTAGTAGGCATTGAGCATGCCGACCACCTGCTGCGGACTGGTCGCCTCGGTGAACGCGGTGAAGCCGTGCAGGTCGGCCATCAGCACCGTGATGTCGGTGATCGCACCGCCGAGGCCCGCCTGATCGGGATCGGCGAGCAGGGCCGTCGCGACCGTGGGTGACATGTAGCTACGGAACAGTCCATCGAGGTTCTGGTAAAGCCGGGCGTTCTCCAACGCGATCGAGGACTGCATGGCGAACGACCACAGCAGGGCGCTGTCGGCATCGGAGAAGGCGCCATCCGGTGCACGCGCCTCGATCACGCCCGCGACCTGGCCCTTCACCATCAGCGGCAGCTCGAGGACGGTGCCCTGCGGTGCGGTCGACTCCGACCCGTCGGCCGCGCCGTCGTCGAAGTAGAGCTCGCCGGCACGCACCCGAGCCAGCCGGAAATGGTTGCCCGGGAACGCGTCGGAGAGGGCGACCAGCACCCGATTGAGCAGGGCGTCCTCGTCCTGAATGACGCTGGATTCCTGGCCCAGCGCGACGAGTTCGCCGAGCTTGCGCACGCGTTCGCGTTCGGCGCCCAGGGCTTCCGCGCCGCGTTTGAGGACCGCCACCTGCTGCTCGGTGAGTTCGAACCGGTCGGCGAGGGCGGCGGCGGCAGCGCCGGGCGGAACCTGCTCGCCCCGCTCCCGGCGTTGCAACATGTCGACCATCGTCTCCAATGCCGCCGTGTAATCGCGGCGCAGGCCGGCGATGGTCTGTTGGGTGGCGAGTGCGTCGAAAAGACCTCTGACGGTGCCTTCGCGGCGGAACTGGACCCGCGCGCTGTAGGCGATGAAGCAGAAGGCCATCGTCATCAGCACGTGCCACAGCCACCAGGAGGCATGCCAGCTCATCCCGAACGCGAGGGCCACCGCCGCCTCGGACAGCAACGTGAACGCGGTCAGCACCGAGATCACGACCACCGCGGGACGGCGCCGGTAGACCGGCAGGTAGGCAAGCGCGGCGAGGGCGAACAGTGCGGCGCCGACCAGCGCGCAGGCCTGTTCCACGCGTTGCACCAGCTCCTGGTTCGGCAGCCGGTCGAGCAGTCCGAACAGGACGGTCACCGCGCAGGCCGCCATCAGCGCTCCCACCGTCACCGCCAGGGCGGGGCGCATCGACCAGAGGCGGGCGCTCCTGGCCGGGTCGAAGGTGATCGACGAGGCCAGCGCCACGAGCCCGGCCAGCACCAGGCCCACTCGGGTCGGCAACATGAAGTCCGCATCGGAGGTGTCGAACAGGACCCCCGGCGTGAAGACGGCGTGCACGCCGAAAAAGCCGGCGGTCGTCATGAATACGAGCGACACCAGCCAGAGCCGGGCGTCGTCGCGCGCGCGTGACGCCCGCGCGATCAGGGCGCCCAGCACGACGCTCACGGCCGAGGCGGTCAGCACCAAGATGAAATGGGCCACCCGGTTGTCCCATTCCAGGTCGACCTTGGGTATGCCCAGCAGCAGCCATAACGCGAGCATGGGCAGCGCCATGTGCATCACCCAGTTCGCCGTGCGCAGCCTCGATCCCCGGCGAACGCCCCGCGGCCTGCGTCGCCGGCAGTCGGAGGGCTTCGAACGGGCGATCACGGCCGGCCGCCGCGATGCGTCAGCCGGTAGATGCGGGCGGCGTTCTCGCGGGCGATGAGGTCGACCACCCGGATGGCGTCCGGTTCGCTCCACTCGCCGCGGTCCACAAATTCGCCGAGTACCCACTCCATGCCCCTGCGCCACAAGATCGCGCCGAGGAAATGCAGCTCCGGCGGACCGAATCCGTCCGACGAATAGAGAATCTTGGAAAACGGCGCCATTTCCAGCAGACGCGCAAGGAACGCCGGTGACCGCGCCCCCAGGTAATTGACGCTCAACCCGCCATCGACATAGACGTTGTTGAACGCCTGGGCCAGATAGCCGGCCTCGCGCTCGTAGGGGTAGCAGTGCAACAGCACGATCGGCACGTCTTTCGTGCTGCGCAGGAAGTCAAGCAGCAGCAGCGGATTGGCCTGGTGCAGATCGCAATCGCGGTCGCCGAACCCGACGTGGAACTGCAGTGGCTTGCCCAGTCGCAGTGCCTGGTGCAACCCGAACCGCAGCAGCACCCGGTCTTGTAACTGGGTACCGCCGCGGTCGCGCCAGCGGCTCGCGGCTTCGGCGACCTCGGCCGGCAACGGAGCGCTGAGGTCGCCCTCGAACCCGCCCCGGTACGCCAGAATCGACTTGGTGCCGACCGCGCCGGCCGCGCGCCGGTGCAAGATCTCCCCGAACGCCGCCGCGTAGTCGCCGCGGGCTTGCGCCGCCTGCTCGGCCACCTCCTCGAGCCGCACCACCTCGCGCGCATCACCGCCGGACAGCCGGGCCATATCCGCGACTCCGGCGACACCGCCACCACCGATCCCGGTATCCACCAGCCACTCGCTCACCCCGGCGGCCGACAAGAACAGCCGCGCCAAGTCATGCTCGTCGAACTGGCTACGGCGCTCCCAATACTCTTGCGGGTCAACGTGTTTGGACAAACCCAGGACGGGAGCGCAATGGGCGCGCACCGCGAACCCGAGTTGAGAGTCGAAACCCGGATGGGTAATGGGTTCGCTGTTGGCCTCGTTGAGCGCGTTCTCGAATCGCGGCCGGTCTGCCGGCGCCAACCAGCATCCGTGGACATGCTGATCAATCAGCGCCAGACCGCCGATGTGCAGGGCCAGGGCGCGAGTGTCGGAGACCATGACCGGCCGTCACAGGCTCCAGGCCATGCGGAATTTGTCCGCCAACTGCTCGGGCGCCAGGTCGCCGTAGCGCTCCCGCTCCAGGCGGCGCACCGCGACCACCATGTCGACGGCCGGATCGCCCAGGATGCGGCGCATCACCTCCGAACCGTCAAGCGCCGCAATCGCTTCGGCCTGCGAATCGGTCAGCCGCACGATACCGTCGCGCACCCGGTCGGATTCGGGCACGGTGGCCGGGTCGATCGTGACCTCCGGTGGCAGCGTCGTCTGGCACTTGATCCCGTCCAACGCCAGGCCTAGGATGGCCGCCGACGCCAGATACGGGTTCGCGGAAGGGTCGACGATCTTGACCTCCACGTTGCCGCCGCGCGGGGAGCCGGGCCCGCCGGTGACGAACCGCACTGCGGCCTCCCGGTTTTCGGTACCCCAGCAGGCGTAGGCGCCGGCCCAGTTGCCCGGCCGCAACCGCAAGCCGGACACGATCGACCCGCACAGGACGCCTTGAGCTTCCGGCAGTCCGTGCACCAGACCCGCGACCGCGCTCTCCCCCGCGGCCGTCATGCCCTGGCTCGCGTCGCCGCCGCAGAACAGCGGGCCTTCCGGCGTCGACAGTGAGAAGTGCTGATGTGCACCGGATCCCGCGCCCTCGGCGAAGGGCGCGGGCGACAGGCTGATCCGCAGCCCGTGCCGACGCGCCGCGCGCCCGATGATCAGCCGCATCAGTATCAGCTGATCGGCGGCGGCCACCGGGGCCTGCGGCGAGAGCGAGATCTCGAACTGGTTGGCGCCGTATTCGGGGTGGAACTGTTCGATCGCGATGCCGGCCCCCGTCGCCGACCCGATCACATCGCGAACGAACGCTTCGTGTTCGAGCACACCGGCCAGGCCGTACTGCGCCCACAAGGTCGACGGCAGCCGGGCGCCGTCCGGGCCGACCAACAGAAATTCGACTTCGTGGCCGACCGCGGCCTCGATGCCGGCTTCGGCGAGCGCCGCCTCGATGCGCCGCAGCGTGCCACGGCTGCAGGTCGGCACCGGGGTGCCGTCCTGCTCGAAAAATGCGGCGGGCGCCCACGCCAGCCCGTCACCCACAATGCGCAACGCCGACAGATCGATCCGGAGGCGCTGGTCCCCCACCACGCCCGCATCGGCGGTGAAGGCGATCCCGGTCTGATCGATGGCGAACGCATGCCAGGACGGGCTGGCCCCCAGGCCGGGATCCGCGAACGTGTCGGTCCGCCGGATCGGGACCGTCTTGGCCAAGGTGAGCCCGGCCGGATTCACCACCGTGCCGATGACCGTGTCGACGCCCTCGGCCTCCAGCTGCGCGATCGCCGCGGCGGCGAGCGGTGTGCCGGTCATGGCAGCCATTCTCCCCACCTCGCACCGACCCGGACGGCTAACGGCGTCACCGCACGCTCAGTTCTGCCGGCCGACGAGTTCGGTGACGAAGCGATCGAGGAAACCGTCCCCGGGTGCCTTGCCCACCGGCCGGATGACGAATTTCGTCAGGCCCGCCTCGAGGTAGGCGTCCAGCTGCCGGTGCAGCCGATCCCACCCGGCGGCGACGAGCTCGCCGGGGTCCCGGTCCGGGCGACGCCGGTGCACGGCCGCGGCCAACTCCACGGGCAATTCCCCGTCGGCTACGGCCAGGGAGATGCCGAAGTGGTCTGGCTCGATGCTGCGGCCGGCGTGCGCGGCGGCTCGCTCGATCGCCTCGCGCCCGGCCCGCGCCTCGGCGGGGGTGAGGAAACTGCCCAGCCAGCCGTCGCCGAGCGCGCCGATGCGCCGAAACGCGGCCGGCGGCGAGCCGCCCACCCAAATATCAAGCGGCGGTAATGGTTTCGGTGCGACGGCCACGTCGGTGACGCTGAAATATTGGCCGGTGAACGTCGTCGAATCCTCCACCAGCGCCGCGCGCAACAGCCGCAGCGACTCGTCGAACACCGCCGCGCGCTCGCCGTCGGGGACCACGAAGACCTCGCGTTCGGCCGGTATCGCCGAACGCAAGCCGAACACGGGAAGAACCCGTTTGGGCGCGACGGCCGCCAGCGACGCCAACTGCTTTGCCACCAGCACCGGATGCCGGCCCGGAAGCACGGCCACCGAGGTCCCCACCTTCAACCGGGTCGTCCGGGACAGCGCGTACGCCATGCCGACCATCGGATCGACCGCCGGGGAGTACACCAGTTCGGAAAACCACAGCGAGTCCACCCCGTTCGCCTCGAGGTGATCCACGATGGCGGCCAGTTGATCCGGCGTGGTATCGGCACCCAGGCCGACGCCGAAGCGAATCTTCACCGCCGCCTCCCTCCGAGCTCCCTCACCCACACCGCAACATCGGCGGCGCGTCTTTTGTGCCCGCGGCGCGCGCCATCGCCGGATGGCCGGGCAACACGAAAACTAGCCGCGGCTGGGGATGGTCAGCTTGCAGGCTTGGCCGATGTCGAGGGTCCGCAGCACTCGGCCCATGCCGACCCACAGCGCGCAGGACAGTGCCAGGTCGGCCAGCAGTTCGTCGGAGAAGTGTGCGGCGCACCGGCTCCAGAAGTCTTCGTCGTCGCGCAGCGCGGTGTGCTCGGTGGCGAAGCGGTCGGCGAACTCGGCGGCCAGCCGCTCCTGTTCGCTGTAGCCGGGCCAGGTGCGCCACTCGTGGACGTGGTCATAGAGCTCCTCGTCCACACCCGCCGCCGGTCCGTCTTCATCGCGGGTGTTGACGCAGACGACGCATTCGTTGCGGTGGGCGATCACGGCGCGGGCCAGTTCGCGGGTGCGGATCGGCAACCGGTTCTTGGTGTACACCGCCTGGCTGAAGCCGCCGAGCGCGCCGCCGATGTCCGGGGACTTCACAAACCAGCCGGCCAGGTCGTCGTCAGCAAAAGTTCCGATTCGGCTCATGGCGTGATGGTACGCCCGCGTCATCACCCGGGTTGGGGATGTCGGCGAATGCGTATCGGCACCGGTTAGCGAGCGGCCGACGGGATTGCCACGGTCGGCTGTTCCTCATGCCAATCCCGTTGGGCCAGCACACGATGCGCGACGCGGTCCAGCGCCGCCTCCACCGCGCGGCGGTCCGGGCGACCCTCGAATCCCGGTGACCGGGCGAGCTTGTCGACCAGCCAGGCCAACAGCAGCGAGTGCACGTATGCGACCTGTTGTCCCCCGGCCGGGGTGAGCCACATCCGCTCGCCGTCGCGCTGCGCGTAACCCCCGGAGACCAGGCGGGCGAAGGTGGGCTCGAGCACCTCGAACGGTATCCGGAGGTAGTCGGCCATGTCGGTGAGCCGGGCGGTCCCGTACATCTCGGTGTAGCGATTGATCCGCAAGACCCCCCACAGTCCGGCGACGTCGAGCCGGCAATCGGGTCGCATGGCGATGCTGCGCAGCCGCATGCCGGTCTCGCCGCGCAGCATCCGCGCGATCGCGTTCTCCAGCATCTGGTCGGGCGTCTCGGTGGTCGGCATGCCGAACGCGTCGCCGAGATCGATTGTGCTGTCGTGGATGTCGCGCAGCGGGATCTCGCGCAAGAACAGCGCCAGCACGAATCCGACCAGGGCGACCGGCGCCGCCCAGAAGAAGACCTGGGTGAGCGACTCGGCGTAGGCCGCCACGATCGGGGCGGCCACGTCGTGCGGTTGCCGGTGCAAAGCCCCGGGTGAACTGACCGCGCTGGGCGGTGCGCCGCTGGCCGCCAGGGCCGCACCGATGCGGCCGTTGAGGAAGTTCACGAACAGCGAGCCGAAAATGGCCGCGCCGAACGAACTTCCGATGGTCCGGAAAAACGTCACACCCGAGGTGGCGACGCCGAGGTCTTCGAAATTCGACGTGTTCTGCACGATGAGGATCAGCACCTGCATGGACAATCCGATGCCGGCGCCGAGGATCACCAGGTAAAGCGACTGGATCAGGGCGGAGGTGGACGGCTGCATGCGCGACATCAGCAGGAAGGCCAACGCCATCAGCGCGGTGCCGGCCACCGGAAAGACCTTGTAGCGCCCGGTCCGGCCGACGATGGTACCGCTGCCTGTCGAGGTGACCAGCATGCCGAGCACCATGGGCAGGGTGCGCAGGCCCGAGGTGGTCGCCGAAACCCCGTTGACGTACTGCATATAAGTCGGCAGGAAGGTCATCGCGCCCAGCATGGCGAAGCCCACCACGAAGGACAGCACGCAGCAGACGGTGAACACCGGGCTCCCGAACAACCGAATCGGCAAGATGGGTTCGGCCGCGCGCCGTTCCACCATCACGAACACGCCGAGCGCTATCGCAGCGCCGACGAACAGACCGATGATGGTCGGTGATCCCCACGGGTAGAGGGTGCCGCCCCAGCTGGTGGCCAGCGTCAGGCCCGCGGCGCCCAGGCCCACGAACGTGATGCCGGCGTAGTCGATGACGGGCTTGGCGGACGCGGTCAGGGCGGGAATCGCCGCTGCGGCAACGAAGACGACCACGACCGAGATCGGCACGTTGACCCAGAACGCCCAGCGCCAGGTCAGGTAGTCGGTGAAGTAGCCGCCGAGCAGCGGGCCGATGACCGTGGTGACGCCGAAGACCGCCCCGAGGATGCCCTGATATCGGCCCCGCTCGCGCAGGGGGACGACCTCGCCGATCAGCGCGCTGGCCGTGACGGTGATGGCGCCACCGCCGATCCCTTGCAGCGCGCGCGCACCCACCAGCATTGCCATCGACTGGGCCAGTCCGCACAGTATTGAGCCGATGACGAAAAAGACTATGGCCGTTTGGAATACGCGTTTGCGGCCGAAGACGTCGCCGAGCTTACCCACCAGCGCCGTGACGATGGTCGATGCGAGCAGATAGCTGGTGACCACCCAGGACTGATGCCCGGCATCGCCCAGGTTGGCGACGATGGTCGGCAGCGCCGTCGCGACGATGGTCTGGTCCAGCGCCGCGAGCAGCATGCCGAGCACGATCGCGATGAAGATCAGATTGCGTCGTTGCGGGCTGATCAGCTCGCCGCTGGATGCGGCACCGGAAGCCGGGCGAGTTTGGGTCGCTGCCCTTGGGCTCGTCATACCTGGGCGACGTTACCTATTTCGCCGCCGGCCGGGTCAGCTGGGTGGGCGCGACACGCACTGCGCCGAGTACAACTCCACACCGAGCTTGTCCATCAACTCGAGTTGGGTCTCGAGGTAGTCGATGTGCTTTTCCTCGTCCGCCACGATGTTCTCGAACAGCGTCGCGGTGGTGGAGTCCTGCTTTTCGCGGCACAGGATGATCGCCGGCTTGAGCCGCTCCATCACCTCGTACTCGATGGCCAGGTCGGCCTCGAACTGCTCACGCAGCGTCTGACCGATGCGCAGCGAGAAGAGGCGCTGGTAGTTCGGCAAGCCGTCGAGCAGAAGAATGCGGTCGGTGATCGCCTCGGCGTGTCGCATCTCGTCGAAGGACTCGGCCCGGGTGTGCCCAGCTAACTCGGTGAAACCCCAGTTGTCCTGCATCTTGGAGTGCAGGAAGTATTGGTTGATCGCGGTGAGCTCGCTGGTCAGCTGCTCGTTGAGCAGACGCAAAACTTCCGGATCCCCTTGCATTGTCACTCCTATGGTGTGAGCGGCTGTCGTATGTGGCCGCGGCGGGCACGCTGGGCTGGAGCGCACAAACCTGGGCTGTAGCAGCACTTTGCCACGGCCGCCGGGAATGTTCCAGCAAGGTTTGGCTGCGCTCAGTGGGTCCCCGAGTGGGGTAAGTCACCCCTTGGTTAGGTTAGACTCGGCTAACGAACTTAGGTTAGACTCCACTAATATGCGGCGTATGAATTCGGCCCCATCGCCCCGGTGCCTGATGACTCGGAACGCCGGCGGCCGGGACGATTCGCAGACGCTGGACCGGGCTTTCGACGAAGGGGACGCCGAAATGCGGGAGGTGCGCTGATGTACGTGTGCCTCTGTGTTGGGGCCACCAACCAGACCGTGTGCGACGTCGTCGCGCAGGGCGCATCGACCTCCAAAGAGATCGCCGCCGCCTGTGGGGCCGGTGGTGACTGCGGCCGCTGCCGGCGCACCCTGCGGGCCATCCTCGCCGCCTCGGCCAAGCTGCAGACGGCCCAGTCGGCCTAGCCGCCGTCAGCGTTTGTGCTTCAACTTTTGTTGAACGCGGCCAGCGCCGCGGCGTTGGCCTGTGCGCCCATGAGCTCGGCGAAGTGGGCGTTCTCGCGGGCGGTGGCCGCCACAATCTCGGGCCGGACGGGCTCCATCATGGTGTGCTTGACGGCCATCAAGCTCGAGATCGGCCGGGAGGCAAGGATTTCCGCGTGCTGACGGGCCTGCGTCAGCAGCTCGTCGGGTTCGCAGACCCGCCAGACCAGTCCCATCCGCAGGGCCTCGTCGGCGGCGACCCATTCCGACGACATCAGCAGCCAGGCCGCGTTCTGCCGGCCCACCAGCTGGGGCAGCAGGTATGACGATGCCGCTTCGGGCGCCACGCCCAGGCTGGTGAACGGGCACTTCAGGCGGGCGGTCGACGACATGAACGCCAGATCGGCGTAGCCGAGGATGGTGGCGCCGATGCCCACGCCGACGCCGTTCACCGCGCAGATCAGCGGCTTGGGAAAAGCGCTGAGCGCGCTGATCAGTCCGATGAAGCCATGCTTGCCCGGGGTGAAGTCCGGGTCGGTGATGCGTGCCTGCATTTCGGCCAGATCGGTACCGGCGCTGAAACCACGGCCCGCGCCGGTCAGCAGCACGACCGCGACTTCGGGATCGTCGGCGGCGGCCAGCAACGCCTCGGCAGTGGCGTCGTAGAGGGCTTCGTTGAACGCGTTGAGCGCCTCGGGCCGGTTCAGTGTGAGGGTACGTACCCGTTTGTCGTCGTCGATCTGCAGCGTCACGCCAGCAGCCTAACCAGGCTAGCCGTTGCTGTAGACGCGGGTTGGCGCGATCAACACCACGGCGCGACCCTCGGCGGCCATCACCCTGTCGTACTCGTCCCAGTCGTCGTGCGTGCCGCCCGCGGCGGTGAACACGTCGCGAAGCAGCAGCCGCAACTGATCGGCGTCCGTGAGCCAGGGCCGGCTGTCGGCCGGGCCGGCCAGCTCGGCGCGGCCCTCGACCGTCGCCCACCGCCAGCCGTTGCGAAAGGTGACGGCCAGCTGCGGTCGGGCCCGCAGGTTGGCCAGCTTGACCTTGCCGTAGGTGGTGAAGCCGAGAACTGGCTGGCCGTCCGCGGGGTGCGTCAGCAGCCCCACGTTCACCAGCGAAGCCTGGACCGTCGCGTCAGCGCGGACGGTCGACACCACCGCCAGGCCGCTTTCCGTCGCGGCCAAGGCGACCGCGTCGCGCAGTGTCGTCATGAGAGCCCCTCATCCGTTGAACGGGCTGGCGAAGACGTACCGGCTCGTCGGCACCGTGTCGATGTTCTCGTTGGCGCCAAAGGCGCTGGTGCTGGCGACCATTCGCCCGATCCGGTCCTGTAGGTCGTCGTCATCGGCGGCTCCGAAGAAAGCGTGGAGGTCGGTGATGGCCTCGATCGGGAACAACTCCTCGACGATGCCGGAGATTCCCGGCGCGTCCGGGGTCAGCGCCCGCACCACCCAGTTCTGGGTGTAGCCGAACGTCGACTGCGTTTCGATCGCCACCGAGGTGTGGTGACCCTGCCACCGCGTCAGCCAGGTCGCCTGGTCCATGTCGGCGGGCCGGCGCAGCAGCGCGACGTTGGCCAAACCCGGTGTGCGAGCGCCGGATTCGACGGTTGGAGCCATCAGCGGGACGGATTCGGTCACCAGATACGCGGCGAGCTGTTCACATTCCTGGGCGAGGAATTTGAACGCCGCCGTCATCTGCTCGCCGTAGCACTGCTGGGTCCACATGCTCACCACCGCCGCGACCGGCGGGTCCAGGGTGGTCAGCGTCATCAGCGAGTGGCGCACGGTGCTGTCCCGAACATTCATCTGCAGCCCGGCGACGCCCAGTTCCAGCAGCGCGTCGGCGACGTGACCCCGTTGCCGGGCACACCACGCGTCATCCGGCTCGGCCCGCCTGAGCACCGCGATCACCTTTTCCATAGGCAGAACCTACCCGGGGCGGGCACCGGGTAGGCCTACTTCACCAGCCGCACCTGGTGCTGGCTGCTGATCACTGTGCCGATCAGCTCGGCCAGCCGGCGATAGGACTCGTCGCGCCCGCTCGATGACCGGTAGACCAAGCCGATCCGCCGCCCCGGGCGAGGTGCGGCGAACTGCGCCAGGCCCAGGCGGCTGCGCGAGGCCTCGACCGGCACCGCGCTCTGTGGAATGAGCGTGACGCCCAGGCCGCCGGTCACGCATTGCACCGCGGTCGCCAGGGAGGCCGCCCGGGTATTGGCCAGCTCTGCCCGCACCCCCGCCTTGTGACAGACGTCGAGTGCTTGATCACGCAGGCAGTGGCCTTCGTCCAGCAACAGCAGCGGCAGGTCGGCCAGGGCGGTCGCCGGAACCCGGCGCTTGCCAGCCAGCGGATGGCCGGGCGGTAGGGCGAGGACGAAATCCTCGTCGTAGATCGGGATCGCGGTGACACCGGCACCCTCGGCGGGCAGGGCGATCAGGGCCGCATCCAGTGCGCCCTCACGCAGCACCGCCAACAGCCGTTCGGTCTGGTCTTCGGTCACCCGCAACGTCAGGCCCGGCAGCCGCTCGGCGACGCCGGCCAGCACGGTCGGCAGCACATAGGGCGCCACCGTCGGTATCAGCCCCAGCCGCACGCCGGTCTGCAGCGGGTCGGTGGACCCGGCCGCGGCGGCGCTGAACGCGTCGGCGGCCTCGACGACCGCCTGGGCGCGCGGGAGCAGTTCCGTGCCCTGCGTTGTCAAGAAGACACGCCGCGTCGACCGCTCGACCAGCTGGGTGCCCAGGCCCGCCTCCAGCGCCGCCAGCGCCTGCGACAACGTCGACTGGCTGACGCCGAGATCCGTTGCGGCACTGCTGAATTGCCGCTTCTCGGCGATCGCCACGAACGCGCGCAGGCCGGCGATAGTGGGCTGATAAGTCTTATCGGTCATGCCTATGAGTCTAGTGGGAAATATCACCTTTACTTCAATAAGGCTACGCGGCAACATGGTGGAGAACATCTAATCTTGAGTAATTCCAGATAAGGAGCGATATGCCTCTGCTGACCATCGGCGACCAGTTCCCCGCCTACGAGCTCACTGCGTTGATCGCGGGCGATCTGTCCAAGGTCGACGCCAAGCAGCCTGGGGACTACTTCACCACCATCACCAACGAGGACCACGCCGGCAAGTGGCGCGTGGTGTTCTTCTGGCCGAAGGACTTCACCTTCGTATGCCCGACCGAGATTGCCGCGTTCGGCAAGCTCAACGACGAATTCGCCGACCGCGACGCGCAGGTGCTGGGTGTCTCGATCGACAGCGAGTTCGTGCACTTCAACTGGCGGGCCCAGCACGAGGACCTGAAGAAGCTGCCGTTCCCGATGCTCGCGGACATCAAGCGGGAGCTGAGCCTGGCCACCGGTGTGCTCAACGCCGACGGCGTGGCCGACCGGGCGACCTTCATCGTCGACCCGAACAACGAGATCCAGTTCGTCTCGGTGACCGCGGGTTCGGTGGGTCGTAACGTCGAAGAGGTGCTGCGCGTCCTGGACGCACTGCAGTCCGACGAGCTGTGCGCCTGCAACTGGCGCAAGGGTGACCCGACGCTGGACGCCACCGAGCTGCTCAAGCAGTCGGCCTGATCCCGGCCTGGATCGCATAAGGTTCGGAGAAGGAGGCGAGATGAGCGTAGAAAACCTCAAAGAAGCGCTACCGGAGTACGCCAAGGACCTCAAGCTCAACCTGGGCTCAATCACTCGCACGACCGAGCTCAACGAGGAGCAGCTGTGGGGCACCCTGCTGGCCAGCGCCGCGGCGACGCGCAACACCCAGGTGCTCGCCGAGATCGGGGCCGAGGCGGCCGACATCCTGTCCGCCGAGGCCTACAACGCGGCGCTGGGAGCCGCATCGATCATGGGCATGAACAACGTGTTCTACCGTGGCCGGGGCTTCCTGGACGGCAAGTACGACGATCTGCGCGCGGGGTTGCGGATGAACATCATCGCCAACCCGGGCGTGGAGAAGGCGAACTTCGAGCTGTGGTCGTTTGCGGTGTCGTCGATCAACGGATGCCCGGACTGCGTGGCCGCTCATGAGCACACGCTGCGCGAGGCCGGCGTCAGCCGGGAAACCATCCAGGAGGCGTTGAAGGCCGCGGCGATCATTTCCGGCGTGGCACAAGCGATCATCGCCTCCCAGACGCTGGCCACCGTCGGCTGATCGCGCCGTCGTGACCAGAACCGTGACCGGACCCGCCTGGGTCCAGCACGCGATCTGGTGGCAGGTCTATCCCCTGGGGTTCGTGGGAGCGTTTCCCGCACCGCAGGCAGACGAGCCGCCGCAACCGGAGGAGCACCGGTTGCGGCGGCTCGTCGACTGGCTGGACCACGCCATCGAACTCGGGGCTTCCGGCCTCGCGCTGGGACCCGTCTTCGCCTCGCGCACACACGGTTACGACACCACCGACCACTACCGCATCGACCCCCGGCTGGGCGATGACGACGACTTCGACCACCTGATCGCCGAGGCTCATCGCCGCGGACTGCGGGTACTGCTCGACGGGGTGTTCAATCACGTCGGCCAGGATTTCGCGCGCTACCGCGAGGCCGCCGCCGACGACGACGCGGCCGCACGCTGGTTTCGCGGACGGCCCGGCCGATTTCACACCTTCGAAGGCCACGAGGGACTGATCACCCTCAACCACGACAACCCCGAGGTGGCCGACTACGCCGTCGACGTCATGGCGCACTGGCTGGGTCGCGGCGCCGACGGCTGGCGACTCGACGCGGCTTATGCCGTGCCGCAACACTTCTGGGCCTCGACGCTGCCGCGGGTGCGGGAGCGCTACCCGGACGCCTGGTTCGTCGGGGAGCTCATCCACGGCGACTACGCCGCGGTCGTGGAGGCCGCCACCTTCGACTCGGCCACGCAATACGAGCTGTGGAAGGCGATCTGGAGCGGCCTCAACGACGGCAATTTCTTCGAGCTGGACTGGGCGCTGCAGCGCCACAACGAGTTTCTGACCTGCTTCGCGCCGCTGACGTTCATCGGCAACCACGACGTCACCCGCATCGCCAGCCGGCTGGAAAGTCCCGAACACGTCGCCCACGCGCTGGTGCTGTTGCTGACGGTCGGCGGGGTGCCCAGCGTCTACGCCGGCGACGAACTGGGATTCCGGGGGGTCAAGGAGGAACGCTTCGGCGGTGACGACGCGGTTCGCCCCGAGTTCGGCTCTCCCCCACTGCAACTCGACGACTTCGGCGTCGAAACCTGGCGGCTGCACCAATACCTGGTCGGCCTGCGACGCCGCTACCCGTGGTTACATGCGGCGACCACCACCGCCCGGCTGCTGGAAAACCGGCGCTACGTGTACGAGACGCGCCACGGCGACGATGCCCTGCTGGTGGCGCTCAACATCGACGACGAGCCGCTGCGGGTGACGCTGCCGAAGCTGGGCACCGCTCGCGCCGAGGTGATCGGCGGATCGGCCGCCCCACCGCAGGAGGTCGTCGACACCGTTGCCGTCGAGCCCCACGGCTGGCGGATCCTGCGCCCGGTCTAGGGCCCGGCTTTTCACGGCGTCGCCTAGGGCCCGGTCAGCCGCTCCAAGGTCAGCCGGTCCTGGCGGCCGTCGTAATACTTGTCCAGCACCGCGACGAAGTCGGCGTTGTCCTCGGTCGCGTGGGCGAACAGCGTCATCGAGGAGCGCAGTTTGAGGTCGTCCGGCGAGCCGAGAATCTGACCGATGGATCGCCCCTGCACCGCGGCGACCAGCCGGGAACACTCGCGCAACCGTGGCCCCAGCAGCTCACGGCGCAGATAGGCGTCGGCTTCGTCGAGCGAGGCGATGCCGAACCGTGCCGCCATGGCGCTGCCGCCCAGCCCGCGCAGCTGCGGGAAGACGAACCACATCCAGTGACTGCGTTTTCGCCCGGCGCGCAACTCGGCGATGACGTCGCGGTACACCGGCTCCTGCGCGTCCACAAAGCGATTGAGATCGAACGGGTCGCCTGTCGAGTCCATTTGACTACGGTTGCACACATGGCAGTCCGACGACGAGTGCCCAAGGTGCGCGACCTCGCGCCGCTGATGCAGTTCAAGCGGCCCCGGCTCAACGCGACCAGGCGCCGCCTCGACGCCGCGTACACCATCGAGGACCTGCGAGCCATCGCCAAGCGCCGCACCCCGAGGGCGGCGTTCGACTACACCGACGGGGCCGCCGACGACGAACTGTCCATCCAACGCGCACGACAAGCGTTCCGCGACATCGAGTTTCATCCGACGATTCTGCGTGACGTCTCCCAGGTCACCACCGGCTGGAATGTGCTGGGGCAGCCGGTCGTGTTGCCGTTCGGGATCGCCCCCACCGGATTCACCCGCTTGATGCACACCGAGGGCGAGATCGCCGGAGCGCAAGCGGCGGCCGACGCCGGGATCCCGTTTTCGCTGTCCACCTTGGGTACCTGTGCGATCGAGGATCTCGTCACCGCCGTCCCGCAGGGCCGAAAGTGGTTCCAGCTCTACATGTGGCGCGATCGCGAGCGCTCCATGGCCCTGGTGCGGCGCGCCGCCGACGCGGGCTTCGACACGCTGCTGGCCACCGTCGACGTCCCGGTCTCCGGTGCCCGGCTACGGGATAACCGCAACGGCATGACGATTCCGCCGACACTGACGCTGCGCACCGTGCTCGATGCCGTGCCGCACCCGAAATGGTGGTTCGATCTGCTGACCACCGAGCCGCTGGCGTTTGCCTCGCTCGATCGCTGGCCCGGCACCGTCGCCGAGTATCTGAGCACGATGTTCGATCCCAGCCTCACCTTCGACGATCTGGAGTGGATCAAGGCGCAATGGCCCGGCAAGCTCGTCGTGAAAGGGATTCAGACACTCGAGGACGCGCGCGCCGTCGTCGACCGCGGCGTCGACGGCATCGTCTTGTCGAATCATGGTGGGCGCCAACTGGACCGGGCCCCCGTGCCCTTTCACCTGCTGCCCACCGTCGCGCGGGAGCTTGGGCAACACACCGAGATCCTGGTGGACACCGGCATCATGGCCGGCGCCGACATCGTCGCCGCGATCGCGCTGGGGGCCCGCTGCACGCTGGTCGGGCGCGCCTACCTGTACGGCCTGATGGCCGGCGGTGAGGCGGGGGTGAGCCGCGCGATCGACATCCTCCGCAGCGGGATTGTGCGGACCATGGCGCTGCTCGGCGTCACCTGCCTCGAGGAGCTCTCCCCCCAGCACGTTACGCAACTGCGACGGCTGGGCCCGTTGCCGCCGGTGTGACGCCGGCCGCACACCCGCAACGGCCGGGGTCCCCGGGAACAAACCGGCGCCCGGCTGGGTTAAGCGCATCAGACTCAACTTTTGGAGGATTTGATGGCTGAAGCCAAGTCGGTGCCGGTGCTGTTTGTCACTGACACCATCGTGTTGCCCGGAATGGTGGTGCCGATCGCGCTGGACGACGCCGCCCGAGCGGCGATCGATGCCGCTGCGGCGAGCGAATCGGGACAGCTGCTGATCGCCCCCCGACTGGACGACCGTTACCCCTCGCACGGCGTGATCGCGAAAATCCTGCAGGTCGGGCGCATCGCCGGCGGTGGCACCGCCGCGGTGGTGCGCGGTGAGCGCAGGGCGCAGATCGGGGCGGGAGCGTCCGGGCCCGGTGCGGCCCTGTGGGTCGAGGTGACCGAGGTCCCCGACGGCGAGACGACCGACGAGATCAAGGCGCTCACGGCGGAGTACAAGAAGCTGCTGCTGGCCATGCTGCAACGCCGCGAAGCGTGGGAGATCATCGATTACGTCAACAGGCTGACCGACCCGTCGGCGCTGGCCGATACCTCCGGCTACGCCTCGTACCTGACCAACGCGCAGAAACGGCAACTGCTCGAGACCGTCGACGTCACCGAGCGGCTGCGGGTGCTGATCGACTGGACCAGCTCGCATTTGGCCGAGGTCGAGGTCAACGACAAGATCGCCGAGGACGTGCGCGAGGGCATGGAGAAGACGCAGAAGGAGTTCCTGCTGCGCCAACAGCTGGCCGCCATCCGCAAGGAACTGGGCGAGGGCGAACCGGACGGCTCGGATGACTACCGTGCCCGCGTCGAGGCCGCCGAGCTGCCCGAGCAGGTGCGTGAGGCCGCGCTGCGCGAGGTCGGCAAGCTGGAACGGTCCAGCGACCAGAGCCCGGAAAGCGGCTGGATCCGCACCTGGCTGGACACCGTCCTGGACCTGCCGTGGAACGTCCGGACCGAGGACTCCACGGACCTGGAGGCGGCCCGGGAAATCCTGGACGCCGACCACCACGGGCTGGACGACGTCAAGGACCGCATCGTCGAGTACCTGGCCGTGCGGGCGCGCCGCGCCCAGCGTGGGCTCCAGGTCGTCGGCGGGCGCGGCTCCGGTGCAGTGATGGTGCTGGCCGGTCCCCCCGGGGTCGGCAAGACGTCGCTGGGCGAGAGCGTGGCCAGGGCTTTGGGCCGCAAGTTCGTCCGCGTCGCCCTGGGCGGCGTGCGCGACGAGGCCGAGATCCGCGGGCACCGGCGCACCTATGTGGGAGCGTTGCCGGGCCGGATCGTGCGTGCGATCGGTGAGGCGGGATCGATGAATCCCGTTGTGTTGCTGGACGAAATCGACAAGGTCGGTGCCGACTTTCGCGGTGACCCGAGCGCGGCGCTGCTCGAGGTGCTCGACCCCGCGCAGAACCACACCTTCCGCGACCACTACCTGGATTTGGACCTGGACCTGTCCGACGTGGTGTTCCTGGCCACCGCCAACGTGATCGAGAACATTCCGTCCGCCCTGCTGGACCGCATGGAGCTGGTTGCGATCGACGGCTACACCGAGGACGACAAGGTCGCCATCGCGCGTGACTACCTGCTGCCCCGGCAGCGCCAGCGCGCGGCGCTGACCGAGGACGAGGTCGCGGTGACCGACGCGGCGTTGCGCAAGATCGCGGCGGATTACACCCGCGAGCCCGGCGTGCGCCAGTTCGAGCGGCTGTTGGCCAAGGCGCTGCGCAAGGCCACCACCAAGCTGGCCGCCAACCCGGAGCCGTTGACCATCGACGAGCCGGATCTGGTTGGCTACCTTGGCCGCCCGCGATTCACGCCGGAATCGGCCGAACGCACGGCGGTGCCCGGGGTGGCCACCGGCCTGGCCGTGACCGGCCTGGGTGGTGACGTGCTCTACATCGAGGCCGGCGCCACCGACGGGGAACCGGGTTTGCAGTTGACCGGCCAGCTGGGCGACGTGATGAAGGAGTCGGCGCAGATCGCGCTGTCCTACGTGCGCTCCCACGCCGACGCGCTCGGTGTCGAGCCCGCGGCGCTGAACCGGCGCATCCACGTCCACGTCCCCGCGGGTGCGGTGCCCAAGGACGGCCCGTCGGCCGGTGTCACCATGGTGACCGCCCTGGTCTCGATGGCGACCGGGCGTCAGGTCCGTTCCGACGTCGGCATGACCGGTGAGGTCACGCTGAACGGTCGGGTGCTGCCCATCGGCGGGGTGAAGCAGAAGCTGCTGGCGGCCCAACGTGCCGGTCTGTCAACGGTTTTCATTCCGGCGCGCAACGAGCCCGATCTGGACGACGTGCCCGCCGAGGTGCTCGAGGTGCTGGACGTGCGGCCCATGACCGATGTCGCCGAGATCGTTGCGCAGGCCCTGGAGCCGGCGGCGCAGGCCGCCACCGTGGCCGCATGACGCTGTCTAGGCGGTGTTGACCCCGTGTCGAGCTAGTGACGACGCCATGGCCCCGGGCAAGGCAAGAAGTTTTGGCTTCCCCCGGGGCCGGGTATCTGTCAGCGCAGAGGGAAGACCAGCCGAGGGGGGAATGACCTCTAACCCGACGTCAAACGGCGCGGGTGGACGAACAACAGATCACTGCCGTGACGCCGCCGTAGGCGGTCGACCGGCCGGATAAGGAGTTCATCATGAGGTTGAACAGAATTGCTGCTAGCGCCGCGATCGCGGGTGCTTTGACGTCCGGTGCGCTCGGAATCGGCGCCGGGTTGGCGCAGGCCGACCCGCATGGGCCGAATCCGCCGGTGCCGGGTTGCGTCGGCGGCCCCGGCGCCAACTGCAACGGCCCGGGCACCCCGCTTCCGCCGGGGCAGCGCGGATTCCCGCCGCCGGGGCACTTCAACGACCCGATCGGTTACGGGTACCCGGCTCGCTGGACTCCGCCGGGCCAACCGGGCGACTACCCGGTGGTATTCAACCCGGACTTCAACCAGTGGGGCGTGTTCCTGCCCGGCGGCCAATTCGTGGCCTACGCCACGTAAAACCGCATAACGAGACAGCCGCCGCGCATGTGGCGGCTGTTCTCGTTTGCGGCAGAATCGACGGCATGAGCGACTTCGCGACACTGAAACGGCAAGTGGTCCATCGGGTTCAGCGGCTGCTCGTCAACCCGGTGGGCCGGCAGCTGCCGACGACCATGCTGGAAACCACCGGGCGCAAGAGCGGGCAACCGCGCCGGACCGCGGTGGGTGGCCGCGTCGTGGACAACCGGTTCTGGATGGTCGCCGAACACGGCGAGCACTCCGACTATGTTCGCAACATCAAAGCGAATCCGGCTGTGCGCGTGCGGGTTGGCGGGCGGTGGCGCAGCGGGACCGCGCACCTGCTGCCCGACGACGATGCCGTGCGGCGGCTGGGCGAGCTGCCGCGGATGAACAGCGCGATGGTGCGCCTGATGGGCAGCGACCTGCTCACCATCCGCGTCGATCTGGACTGAAGGGTTCATGGCCTACGACGAAGACCTGGCCAACCGGATCCGCGAACTGTTGGGATCGGAGTCCGGCGTCGAGGAGAAGCGCATGTTCGGCGGCCTGGCGTTCCTGGTCGACGGCAACATGTCGGTCGCCGTGAGCGGGCAGGGCGGACTGCTGGTACGCGCGTCCTCCGCCGAGTTCGAATCGCTGCTGCGGCGTGCGCACGTCCACCCCATGGTGATGGGCGGCCGAGAGGTGCGCGGCTGGCTGCGTGTCGAGGCCGCCGGGGTGCGGACCAAGCGGCAGCTGCAGGGGTGGGTGAACCGTGGGGTCGGCTACGCGCGCACCCTGCCGCCCAAGTAGCGTGCGGTTTGCTCGCGCGGGGCGCGGGTACGCGGGTGCGTATGGACAAGCGGGTGCGACGACTTCTTGACGTTGCCGGCACGACCTATGCGGCGCAGGCGCGTATCAAGCTGAGCGACAAGCCGATGCCGCTGTTTCAGCTGCTGGTCCTGTGCATGCTTGCCAGCAAGCCGATCGACGCCGGCATCGCCACGGCCGCCGCGCGTGAGCTGTTCAAAGCCGGCCTGCGCACACTAAAAGCCGTGCAGGCGGCCGACCGGCACACCATGATCGAGGCGTTCGGGCGTGCCCACTACGTGCGCTACGACGAGAGCTCGGCGACCCGGCTGGCGGATATGGCCGACCGGGTTCGCGACGACTACTCCGGCGATCTGCGCCGTCTGGCCGATCGCAGCCGGCATGATGCCGCAGCGGCCAAACGGATGCTCAAGCAGTTCAAGGGAATCGGCGACACCGGCGCCGACATCTACCTGCGCGAAGTTCAAGACGTGTGGACCTGGGTGCGCCCGTATTTCGATGACCGGGCCACCGGCACCGCCAAGCAATTGGGTCTGCCCGCCGCGCCGGCGAAGCTGGGATCCCTTGCGCCGCACGCCAATGCGAGGCTGGCCGCCGCGCTGGTCAGGGCGTCGCTGGACGACGATGTGCGTCAGCGGGTGACCGGCTGAGCGGCCCGTGACCATACGCATCGGTACCTCAGGGTGGTCCTACAACCACTGGGCGAATGTGTTGTATCCGACGGGAACGCCGTCGGGGCGCCGCCTCGCCCGCTACGTCGAGGTGTTCGACACCGTCGAGCTGAACGCCAGTTTCTACCGGTGGCCGCAGGATTCGACCTTCACGGGCTGGCGCCGCCAGCTGCCGGAGGGTTTCACCATGTCCGTCAAGGCGCATCGCGGATTGACCCACTACCGCCGGCTGGCCTCACCCGAACCGTGGATCGAACGATTCGAACGTTGTTGGCGCCTGCTGGGAGATCGGCACGGGGTGCTGCTCGCGCAGTTGCACCCCGAGCAACAGCGCGACGACGCGCGCCTGGATACGTTCCTGGCACTGATGCCCGAATCGATCCGCGTCGCCGTCGAATTGCGCCACCCCTCGTGGAATGACCCCGCGGTGTTCGAGTTGCTGGAACGCCGCCGCGCCGCCTATGTGGTGATGAGTGGCCTCGGGCTGGAGTGCATCCCGCGTGCCACGACCGATTTGGTGTACATCCGGATGCACGGCCCGGATCCGGAAGCCAACTATGCCGGCTCCTACTCCGATGACGACCTACGGCGCTGGGCCGAGCGAATCGCAGGCTGGGACGGCGAGGGACGCGAAGTGTGGATGTACTTCAACAACGACCTGGGCGGCCACGCGGTCCGCAACGCGCTGGCACTGCGCGAGCTTCTGGGTTGACGCACCCCAGCGACTAGCCCGCGGTGCGCTCGGGGTCCGAGCCGTCAGCGCCGCGCGGCACCGGCGTCCACGCCCCGTCGATGACCTCGGGTGGGCATTGCGCCTGCAGCCGTTCGCGTTCGGTGCGGCGGCGTTTGATCCGCAACCGCGCATCACCGGGCAGGGTGACCAGTTCGTTGCAGGTCAGGTAGTACATGTCCTCGACATCGTCGATGAGGTCCGCCTCGACCCGCAGCGAACCCAAGGCGCGCAACGTCATTCGGAGTTCGTGCGTGAACCGCATCGTGGTGTCGTAGGCCAGCTCCCGAGAACCACGGGCGGCGCGCGCCGGCCGTTGCTGCGGCGTCGGCGGCTGTTCGCAGGTGGCCGCGGCGATCAGCAACATGGTGGGATCGTCGGCGAATGTCGTGGCGGCCAACTCGGCCTCCCCCGGCCCGCGGTGCCCGATTCGCGCGACGGCGTCGTCGACGGCGGCAGCCGTCTTGGGTGACAGCGCGCGGATGCTGGCGAGGTTGCCGTCGGCGGCCAGCGCGCGCAACGGCGGGTCGGCTCGCAGCGCCGCCGCCAACTCGGCGATCTCGGCGTCGACGAGATGGCTGTCGGCGATCATGCCCACCCCGGACACACTGCGCCCCGCCTGGCCGCGCACCGGTGTCGCGGCGCCGACTCCGGCGTCGATCAGCCACAGCGCGTTGAGGATCCACCCTTGATGGATGCGATCGCGCAGCAGCCGCAGCCGAACTTCCAGTGCGGCCTCCGGTAGCAGCGCCAGTTGGCCGGTGTCGAGGTGTTCCGCGGCCGCGGCGGCGCCGTAGGCGCGGGTGTCGGACCGCAGGTGGCGCAGCAGCGCCACCGATCGACCCGCCGCGACGGCCTTGGCCAGCGAGCCCAGGGCGCCGCCTACCAGGGCCGGCTCACCGAACGGCAGCGGATCCCCGATGTGGGGCTGGCCGACCAGGGCGTCACGGGCGAGCGCCTCCTGATCCCAGCCGGGCAGCTGAGCGGCGGCGACCATGTTGACCGAGACCCCGATGTAGGGACGATGGCCGAACACCGCGACGGCCCGGCTGGCCCATTCCTCGTCCACCGCGCCGCCGAGCGCGAGCGCCTGGCCCAATACCCTGCTCGCCGTGCGCAATCCACTCAGTTGGACGTCAAGCGTGATCGGGGTGAGCGGTCCGGGCAGCGCCTCGTTGAGGGGGGACGCACTGAAGACGGGAAACCTCGGATCGATCTGGTCGTCGAATTCGCCCTCGATGCCTTCCGGTGCCGCACTGCGGGCGTTTTCGGAAGGCCGTCGGGAGTGGGCCAGCACCTCGACCGGGAGCGCGAGCCGCCCGCCGTGATTGATCGCGCCCGCGGTGTCGACTCGGCGACCGACGAGTCCGCGCGCGGTGTCGGCGACCGCGTCAAGCGCGTGCCAGCCGAACTGGAACGACCAATCTTCTTGTGCGGCAAAAACATCCATCTCGGGGACCAGTTGCGACCAGCTACGCACCCGATGCAGCCGGGACCGCGGGTCGGCGGCACGCAGCACCCGCCAGGCGGTGACCAGGTTGACGGTGTCCGGGCTGGCGAGGTCCACCACACCGGTGCGGTCGGTGTCGAGCACCGACACCAGAAAGCGCATCAGGTCGTCGAGATGAAGCACCCGCATCGGTTGGGTCGAGACCTTGGCGCGCAGCAGGGTGGCCACGGTGCGGCACACCATCCAGTCGAGCTGGCGACCGACCGGTGGCGCGATCCGGACCACGACGGTGGGGCCCCAACTCGACGAGACCAGGTCCTCGGCCGGCCGGTACAGCTCGGGCCGGCCGGCGGCCTGCGACACGAACAGCAGCCGGGACCCGGCGCGGGCGGCGGCATCGGTCACCCGTGCGAGGCCGTCAATGTCCGCGCTGCCCGGGGCGGTCGGGTCGATGGGGGCCAGGTGGATCACCGCGTCGGCCTCCTCGGTCAGGTCCCGTAGGACCCGATCGCGCAGCGACGCGCAAACAAACTCGACGTTGCGGTCCAGGCATGCATGGGGCAGTTCAGCAATGCCGGTGACCGTGTGCCCGGCAGCGATCAGCTGCCCAGCGACCAGCCGCCCGAGTGCGCCGGTGGCGTCGGTAACCAGGATGTGCACCTGGGCTCACCTCCCCCAACCCTCAGCATTCAACAATAGGCAAGTAGGCGTGGGCTACGCGACCGTTGGTCCGGTAACGGTTCGGCCGACCTGGTGTGATGTTGCCGGCCGGGCTATTGCAGCGTCGCGCTGCCGTCCGCGGCGACGGCGGCCTTGGCGCCACCGATGTCCTCCCGCACCGACTCCTGCGCCGCGGCGGGATCGGTGACCACGGCCAGCGCACGCGCCCCGTCGGGCGTCCGGACGGCCAGAAAAGCCTTCTCGGGACGCCCCTCGCGGTCGAAGGGGGTCGTCCAGGCCTCCACGGTGCCGACGCCTTCCCACCCGACCGCCGCGTCGGTCGTCGGCTCCCGATCGACGGCGGGTTGCGTGTCTTCCCAACGGAATTCGGCCGGTGGCTCGGTGCTGTACACGCCGAAGCTGTGTTTGGTCAGGTAGCCACCGTTGGCGGTGATCAGGCCGCGCCGGCCCGGATTGGCCACCAGCAACTCCGCCATGGTGGCGATCGAATGCATCACGTAGTTGCTCCATGGCCCGCCCGCGAACGTCAGACCGCCGGTCACCGTCAGCGGGCGGGCGGGATCGTCGACGCTCAGCCCGAGCTCGGCCGCCGCCACCTGAACCGCGGAGGGGAAGCAGGAGTACAGGTCGACGTAGTCGATGTCGTCGACACCCACGCCGGCCAGCTCGAGCGCCCGCGCGCCGGCGATCCGGATCGCGGTCGAGCGGTGCAGTTCGTGACGTTCGGCGACCGACGGCGTGTCATGGGCGTCGGTGCCCGCGTGCGGGTAAACCCACCGCTCGGCCGGAATCTTGAGCCGTGTCGCCTCCCCGGCGGAGGTCAGGACCAGCGCCGCGCCCTGGTCGACCAT
>NZ_LZKV01000215.1:0-154631 GCF_001672995.1 Mycobacterium sp. 1482292.6
ATGCCCAGCTCGGCGGCCTTGGCGATCAACTCGGGCGGGTAGGTGGCCGCCTCGTCGGCGTCGTGTGCGGCGGGCCGCAGCACTTCCTCGGCGAACTCGTCGAGGGTCTCGACGATCATCTTCTGTTCGTCGTCCGGCGTCAGATCGAAGTAGTCCTTGCCGCTGGACTTGAGCCGGGTCGGCCCGCCGCACACGACGCCGACGAGGCGGCCACCTACCCGCCCGAGTTGATCGCCAAGGCCGCCGAGCTGGGCATCACCGCGATCAACATCCCCGAGGACTTCGACGGCATCGCCGCGCACCGGTCCAGCGTGACCAACGTGCTGGTTGCCGAGGCGCTGGCCTACGGCGACATGGGCCTGGCGCTGCCGCTGCTGGCGCCGGGAGGCGTGGCCTCCGCGCTGACCCATTGGGGCAGCGCCGATCAGCAGGCCACCTACCTGCCCGAGTTCGCCGGCGAGAACGTGCCGCAGGCCTGCGTGGCCATCGCCGAGCCACAACCGCTCTTCGACCCCACCCGGCTCAAGACCACCGCGGTGCGCACCCCGAGCGGATACCGTCTCGACGGGGTGAAGTCGTTGGTGCCGGCCGCGGCCGATGCCGAGCTCTTCATCGTCGGCGCGCAGCTGGATGGCAAGCCGGCCCTGTTCATCGTCGAATCCTCAACCAAAGGCCTTAGCGTAAAACCGGATCCGAGTATGGGGATTCGCGCGGCGGCACTGGGCCACGTCGAACTCTCCGGGGTGACGGTGCCGCGCAGCGCCCGGCTCGGCGAGGACGAGGCCACCGACGAGGACTACTCCGAGGCGATCGCGCTGTCCCGGCTCGGCTGGGCGGCGCTGACCGTCGGCACCTCGCACGCGGTGCTCGACTACGTCGTCCCGTACGTCAAGGAGCGCCACGCCTTCGGTGAGCCGATCGCCCACCGGCAAGCGGTGGCCTTCATGTGCGCCAACATCGCCATCGAATTGGACGGTCTGCGGCTGATCACCTGGCGCGGCGCGGCGCGCGCCGAGCAAGGCCTGCCGTTCGTCCGCGAGGCGGCGCTGGCCAAGCGGCTCGGCGCGGACAAGGGCATGCAGATCGGCCTGGACGGCGTCCAGCTGCTGGGCGGCCACGGCTACACGAAAGAGCACCCCGTCGAACGCTGGTACCGCGACCTGCGGGCCATCGGTGTGGCCGAGGGCGTCGTCGTCATCTAAGTCGTTAACCCATTCGAGTGAAAGTTCAATCATGGCAATCAATCTGGAACTTCCCCGCAAGATGCAAGCGGTGACGACCAAGACCCATCAGGGCGCCGCCGAGTTGATGCGGCCGATCGCCCGCAAGTACGACCTCAAAGAGCACGCGTACCCCGTCGAGCTCGACACCCTGTTCAGCCTGTTCGAAGGGGCCTCGGAGTCAATCGAATTCGCCGGAGCCAACGCGCTGGGCGGCGAGGACGAAGAACGCGACAAGAACCACAACGGCGCCAACATGGCGGCGCTGCTGCAAACCCTGGAAGCCAGCTGGGGCGATCTCGCGATGATGCTGTCGGTCCCCTACCAGGGCCTGGGCAACGCCGCGATCTCCGCCGTCGCAAACGAGGAACAGCTGCAACGACTGGGCAAGGTGTGGGCGGCGATGGCCATCACCGAACCCGGCTTCGGCTCGGACTCCGCGGCGGTGTCGACCACCGCCACCCTGGACGGCGACGAATACGTGATCAACGGCGAGAAAATCTTCGTCACGGCCGGCTCGCGCGCCACCCACATCGTGGTGTGGGCGACGCTCGACAAGGCGCAGGGCCGCGCGGCGATCAAGTCGTTCGTCGTGCCGCGTGAGCATCCCGGTGTCACGGTCGAACGGCTCGAGCACAAGCTCGGGATCAAGGGTTCCGACACCGCGGTCATCCGGTTCGACAACGCCCGCATCCCGAAGGAAAACTTGCTCGGCAACCCCGAAATCGAGGTGGGCAAGGGCTTTTCCGGGGTAATGGAGACCTTCGACAACACCCGGCCCATCGTCGCGGCCATGGCCGTCGGCGTCGGCCGCGCCGCCTTGGAGGAGATTCGCAAGATCCTCACCGAGGCCGGTGTCGAGATCTCCTACGACAAGCCCTCGCACGTCCAGAGCGCCGCCGCGGCCGAGTTCATCCGGATGGAAGCCGACTGGGAGGCCGCCTACCTGCTGTCGCTGCGGGCGGCATGGCAGGCCGACAACAAGATCCCCAACTCCAAAGAAGCGTCGATGAGCAAGGCGAAGGCCGGCCGGATGGCCACCGACGTCACGCTCAAGACCGTCGAATTGGCAGGCACCACAGGCTATTCCGAGCAGACGCTGCTGGAGAAATGGGCGCGCGACTCGAAGATCTTGGACATCTTCGAGGGCACGCAGCAGATCCAGCAGTTGGTGGTCGCTCGCCGGCTGCTGGGACTGTCTTCGTCCGAGCTCAAGTAACTCAGGTACGCCACTCGGCGGAATCGGGCAGTGTCGCTTTGCTCTGCGGTGAGGTTAGGTCAAGGCATGGACACTTTTCACGCGCTCGTGGCGCGTCAAGATGGCGACCGGATAACCGCGTCGGTCGAAACCCTTCGCCCGGATGATCTGCCGCCCGGCGAAGTGACCGTCCGGGTCCTGTATTCCAGCGTCAACTACAAAGACGCCCTGGCGCTGACGCCGGGAGGCGGTGTGGTGCGCGACTACCCGGTGGTGCCGGGCATCGACCTGACCGGCGAGGTGGTGGAGTCGACGTCGGCCGACTTCGCGGTCGGTGACCAGGTGCTGGCCCACGGGTACGCGATCGGCACCGGCCACCACGGCGGCTACGCCGAATATGCGCGGTTGCCGGCCGACCAGGTGGTCGCGCTCGGCGCGTTGAGTCCACACGAGGGCGCCGCGATCGGGACCGCGGGCTTCACCGCCGCGATGAGCGTGCAGGCCCTGATCGACTGGGGCATCGCGCCCGACGCCGGTCCCATCGTCGTCACCGGGGCCACCGGCGGAGTCGGCTCGGTCAGCGTCGACCTGCTGGCGACCGCCGGCTACCAGGTGGTCGCCTCCACCGGTAAGGCCGAGGCCGCCGGCCGGCTGAAAAACCTTGGCGCGGTGGAGGTTATCGGGCGGCTGCCCGCCGACCCCGACGCCAAGCCGCGGCCGCTCGGCAAGGCACGCTGGGCGGGCGGGGTCGACTGCGTGGGCGGCGCGACGCTGGCCGACGTGCTCAGCACCGTCGACTACGGCGGCGCCGTGGCGGCCAGCGGCCTCACCGGCGGTCCGGCGCTGCACACCACGGTGTTGCCCTTCATCCTGCGTGGCGTCGCACTGCTGGGCATGGACTCGGTGCTGATGCCGATCGGCGCGCGCCGCGAATTGTGGGCCCGGCTCGGCGACTCGTTGCGGCCACGCCACCTGGACGCGCTGGTCAGCGACGTCGACGTGAAAGATGTCGTCGGCGTGATCGACCAGGTGCGCGCCGGCAAGTTCTCCGGCCGGGCCGTAGTGCGGGTGGCCGGCGGCTTCTGAGCGGCCAGTAGGCTCTGGTGGCATGCGCGCGGTACAGGTGACTCGACTCGATGGTCCGGACGCGGTCGAGCTGACCGACATCGACGAACCGTCGGGCGACGGGGTCGTCGTCGACGTGCACGCCGCCGGGGTGGCCTTCCCGGACGCCCTGCTCACCCGCGGCCTCTACCAGTACCGCCCGGAGTTGCCGTTCGTGCTCGGCGCCGAGATCGCCGGCGTGGTCCGGTCGGCACCCGAGGGCGCGAACGTGAGCGCCGGCGACCGGGTCGTCGGGCTGACGATGCTGTCCGGCGGCATGGCCGAGGTCGCGGTGTTGGCTCCGGATCGGGTGTTCAAGCTGCCCGACAATGTGAGCTTCGAGGCGGGCGCCGGCCTGCTGTTCAACGACTTGACGGTGTACTTCGCGCTGACCGTGCGGGGTCGGCTGCAGCGTGGCGAGACGGTTCTGGTGCACGGCGCGGCCGGCGGCATCGGAACTTCGGCGCTGCGGCTGGCGCCGGCGCTGGGCGCGTCACGCACCATCGCCGTGGTCAGCACGCAGGACAAGGCCGACATCGCCACGGCGGCCGGCGCGACGGATGTGGTGCTGGCCGACGGTTTCAAGGACGCGGTCAAGGAGTTGACCCACGGACGTGGCGTCGACATCGTCGTCGACCCGGTCGGCGGCGACCGATTCACCGATTCGCTGCGGTCGCTGGCCCCCGGCGGGCGGCTGCTGGTGGTCGGGTTCACCGGCGGTGAGATTCCCACAGTGAAGGTAAATCGGTTGCTACTCAACAACGTTGACGTGGTCGGCGTGGGCTGGGGCGCGTGGGCCGGGACGCATCCGGGCGCGCTGGCCGAGCAATGGGCCGGACTCGAACGGTTGCTCACCTCCGGGGAGTTGGCCCCGCCCGAGCCGGTGGCCTACCCGCTGGAGCAGGCCGCCACCGCGGTCGCCTCCCTGGAGAACCGCAGCGCCAAGGGAAAGGTCGTGCTGCGCGTCCGCAGTTAGGCGCCGCATCTGGTCATTGGCCACGGCGGTTTCGGCACAGGTGGGTCGACCGTCAGTGGCGTTGTGGCTCGCGCCACGGCACTTGTGTCGCCCAAAAAGAGAAAGTAATGTCACTTTCAGTTTTGCACTCCTGATCGGCAGCGAGCTGGTCCCCCGTCGGAGGAGCCGTCCGTGGAATCTTTTGTGCACCTGCGAAAAGGCCGAACACCGCGCCGCCTGCATGCCGACCTCGACGGCCTCAAGGACGACGAGTTGGGCCGGGGCGGATTCACCGGCCGCACCGCCAATCTCTACCGGCGCCACGATCCCACCGCCTATCGGTCGGTCGGGCCGCTGCGGCCCATCGACGTGCTGTCCAGCGAGCTCAAGCCCAGCGACGCCACCGAAGCCGGCGGTGGGCCGCTGCTGATGTTCAGCAACGACGACTGTCGAATCCTGTTGAGCCGACGTCTCGAGCCGATGCCGTTCTTCGTCCGTCATGTCGACGGCGACCTGCTGTGCTTCGTTCACCGGGGCAGCGGCCTGGCCGAGACCGAATTCGGCCCGCTGCGCTACCGGGAGGGTGACTGGCTGTACATCCCGAAGTCCTGCACCTGGCGCCAGCTCCCCGACAGCGCGACGACCATGCTGATGATCGAGGCCACCGACGAGTTCCGGGTGCCGCCGCCGGGCGCGCTGGGCCGCCACTTCCCGTTCGACCCGTCGCAGGTCGTCATCCCGGAGCCGGCACCGGCCGACCCTGACGCAACCGACGGCGAGTTCGAGGTCCGGCTCATCCATGAGGGCGGCCCGACAACGCTGTTCTACCAACACAATCCGCTGGACGTCGAGGGCTGGCGTGGCGACAACTTCGCGTTCACCTTCAACATCGCCGACTACAACGTGATCACCTCCGACAGCGTGCACCTGCCGCCGACCGTGCACCTTTTCATGCAGGCCACCGGCGTCTACGTGATGAACTTCCTGCCCAAGCCCGCCGAGGGGATTCCGGGCACCGAACGCACCCCGTGGTATCACCGCAACGTCGACTACGACGAGATCGCCTTCTTCCACGGCGGCTCGCTGTACGGCATCCCGATGCCGCCGGGCTTGATTTCGCATGCGCCACAAGGGGTTCACCACGGCGCACCCGAAAAGGCCCGAGAACGGGCGCGGCGCAAATTCGACGACTACTCCCGCGTCGACTGGCAGGTGATCGCCATCGACACCCGGCGGCGGCTGACCCCGTCGGCCGAAGTACTGGCCCACGACCTAGGACAACACTGACATGAGGCACGCCGGCGACGATGCAGAACGAAGTGATGAGGAGCGGCGTCAATGAAAACGGCTGTGAAACACGAGTACGACCGGATCCCCTATCTCGTTGCGTTTCATAACAATTCCGGGGTCCGCGACGTCTACGGCGGCCTGGCCGAGATCACCGTGTTGGAGAGTTACCTGCTCAAGCCGAAGGACAGGCCGTCGGACACCGTGCTGGTGTTCATGCATCCCATCGGCGGCGGGGCCTACCTGCCGATGATCAACGCGCTGGCCCGCGCCGGCCATCACGTCATCTATTGCAACAGCCGCTTCCGCGGCACCGACTCGGCGCTGCTGATGGAGAAGGTGGTCGAGGATCTCGGCGAGTGCATCAAGGACGCCAAAAAGCGGCTGGGCTACGCCAAGGTGGTGCTGGCCGGATGGAGTGGCGGCGGGTCGCTGTCGGTGTTCTATCAGCAGCAGGCGCAGAATCCGACCATCACGTCCAGCCCGACCGGCGACGGCCCCAACCTCACCAGACTCGACCTGCCCGCCGCCGACGGCATCATGCTGCTCGCCGCGCACATCAGCCGGCACGGCACGCTGACCGAATGGCTGGACGCATCCATCCTCGACGAATCCGACCCCACCAAGCGCGATCCCGAACTGGACCTGTACAACCCCGACAACCCCAATCAGCCGCCTTACAGCCAAGAATTTCTGGATCGCTACCGGCAGGCGCAGATCGACCGCAACCGCCGCATCACCGCATGGGTCAGGGACAAGCTGGCCGAGCTGGCTGCAGCCGGGCGGCCCGACGACGAGTTCGGCTTCGTCGTGCACGGCACCATGGCGGACCCGCGCTGGCTGGACCCGACCGTCGATCCCAACGAACGCGCCCCGGGCACCTGCTATCTGGGGGATCCTCAGGTGGTGAACATGAGCCCCGTCGGACTGGCCCGGTTCTGCACCCTGCGCGGCTGGCTGTCGCAGTGGAGCTATGACGACGCGCGCGGCGACGCGGTGGCCTGCGGGCCCGATATCGCGATCCCGGCGCTGGTGATCGGTAATCTTGCGGATGACGCCTGCACGCCCAGCCATACCCGGCGGCTGTTCCAGGCGATCGGACATGAGGACAAGGAAATGCACGAAATCCCCGGCGCCACACACTATTACGCCGGACCCGACCAGCGCGACGCGCTGCGGGCCGCCGTCACCATCGTCACCGACTGGCTGGTGCGGCACGACTTCGCGAGCGCCGAATGACGGTGACCGGCCCCCTGGACGGCATTCGGGTGCTCGAACTGGGCACCCTGATCGCCGGTCCCTTCGCCGGGCGACTTCTCGCCGACATGGGCGCCGACGTGATCAAGGTGGAACTGCCCAAAGCCCCGGACCCGCTACGCACCTGGGGCCAGGCCGAACTCGACGGCCAACACGTCTTCTGGACGGTGCACGCGCGCAACAAGAAGGCGATCACCCTGGACTTGCGCCACCCCCGCGGGCGCGAGCTGTTCTGCGACCTTGTCGAGAAATCCGACATCGTGGTGGAGAACTTTCGCCCCGGCACGCTGGAAAAATGGAGCCTGGGCTACGACGTCCTCAGCGAGCGCAATCCGGGGATCATCCTGGTGCGGGTGTCGGGCTACGGGCAGACCGGACCCGATGCCACCAAGGCCGGCTACGCCTCGGTCGCCGAAGCGGCCAGCGGACTGCGGCACCTCAACGGTTTCCCCGGCGGGCCGCCGCCCCGCCTGGCGCTCTCGCTCGGTGACAGCCTGGCCGGCATGTTCGGCGCGCAGGGCGCGCTGGCCGCGCTGTACCGGCGCAGTGTCACCGGGCGCGGCCAGGTGGTCGACGTCGCATTGACCGAATCATGTTTGGCCGTACAGGAATCCACCATTCCCGACTATGATGTCGGCGGAGTGGTGCGTGGACCGTCGGGCACCCGGCTCGACGGCATCGCGCCCTCGAACATCTACCGCAGCGCCGACGGTTCGTGGGTGGTGATCGCCGCCAACCAGGACACCGTGTTCGCCCGGCTGTGCAAGGCGATGTGCCGCCCGGAGCTGGCCACCGACGACCGGTTCGCCACCCACGTCGCGCGTGGCCGCAACCAGGACGAACTCGACAACATCATCGGCGCCTGGGCGGCGCAACGCCGGCCCGCTGACATCATCGAAACCCTGTCCGCCGCAGGGGTGATCGCCGGTCCGATCAACACCGTCGCCGAGGTGGTCAACGACCCGCAGCTGCGCGCCCGCGACATGTTGATCGAGCACTACGACGAGCGGCTGCAGCGCAACGTGCTGGGCCCGGGCATCGTGCCGGTGCTCTCGGAATCGCCCGGCCGCCTGCGCCACGCCGGGCCAGCCCGTCCGGGCCAGCACAATGACGACGTCTTCATCGGGTTGCTGGGCAAGACGGCCGAGGAGCTCGCGGAGCTGCGCTCCGAGGAGGTGCTATGACCGCCCGCGCCGGCGACGATGCAGAGCGGAGCGATGAGGAGGAGCTGCGCCGATGACTCACGTCGACATCCGCGAGGTGGCCCTGCGCGACGGTCTGCAGATCGAAACGCCAATCCCGTTGTCGGCCAAGCTGGAACTGCTGGCCGCGGTGGCGGCGACCGGGGTCCGCGAGGTCGAGGTCACTGCGTTCGTCTCCCCGACGAAGGTGCCGTCGATGGCCGATGCCGCCGAGTTGGCCGCCCATCTGCACGACTATCCCGACATCGAATTCTCGGCCCTGGTGGCCAGTCCCAACGGCGCCAAGCGGGCCGTCGCCGCCGGGTTGCGCTCCATCGAATACGTGGTGGCCGCCGACGACACCTTCAGCAAGGCCAACGTCGGACGCAGCAGCGCCGAGGCCACCGAGGCGATCGACGAGATCGTCGCCATCGCCCATGGCAGCAATGTCACCGTCGAAGTCGTCATCGCCACCGCCTGGGACTCACCCTTCGAAGGCCCCACCCCGTCCCAGCGGGTGCTCGAGATCGCGGCGGCCGCCCGCGAGCGCGGCGCCGACCGCCTGTCCATCGCCGACACCATCGGCACCACCACCCCGGGCCGGGTGAGTTCGCTTATCGCGCAACTACGTCCGGTGATCGGCGACCTGCCGCTGGGCGGACACTTCCACAACACCCGCGGCTCCGGGCTGGCCAGCGCCTACGCCGCGGTCAACTCCGGGGTGACCCGGCTGGACTCCTCGGTCGGCGGGCTGGGCGGCTGCCCCTTCGCGCCGGGCGCCACCGGCAACATCGCCACCGAGGATCTGGTGTACCTGTTGGGCGACAGCGGCATCGACGTCGACGTCGACCTGCACGCCGCCATCGCCGCCGCCGACGTGGCGAAATCGCTGGTCGGACACGACCTGCCGAGCGCCCTGTTGCGGGCCGGCGACCGAAAGCGACAGTAAGTGCGGGGGAACTGAATGTCCGCCCCGGAGGCAGCCCGCGAGCTGACCGCCAAAGGTCGCCAGACCAGGCAGGCCATCGAACAGGCCGCCCGTAAACTGTTTGCCGAACGGGGCTTTCACGGCACCACCCTGGCCGACATCACCTCGGCCGCGGGCAAATCACCGGCGGTCTTCTACCGATACTTCGCCGACAAGGAAGACCTGCTGGCCGGACTCGCGGAGTCGTTCCTGCACGAGGTGGTGACGCCGTCGGGGCTGAGCGTTCACCTGCCGGACTCGCCCGACGACGACGCCTTCTTCACCTCGGTGGTCACCGGCTACTGGAACATGTTCAAACAGAACATCGGCATCATGATCGCGGTCGCCCAGCTGGCCGCCACCCAGCAGCGGTTTGCGGCCGTGCAGAACGAGTTTCGCCGCTTCGGCGTGGACATCGTGGCGGCATCGGTGTGGCGTGCGCAGGAGCAGGGCTACGGCGCCGAGCTCAACCCGCAACACACGGCGGCGGCCATCGCGCTGTTGTTCGAGAACTTCACCACCGTCTTCGTCGGGCAGTCGGGTCTCGGCATGGAGATCAGCGACGAGGACGCGATCGCCACGCTGTCGACGGTGTGGAAGAAGACTCTCTATGGTGCGTAACGCGAGAACCGCGAGGAGATAACCGTGGATTTCACCCTGCCAGAACACCTCCCGGGCGTGCTCGCCGAGATGGACGAGTTCATCGAGACCGAGATCAAGCCGCTGGAACGTGAGAACATCCAGTACTTCGACCAGCGCCGCGAGCATGCGCGCACCGACTGGGACAACGACGGGATCCCGACGCGCGAGTGGGAGGACCTGCTCTCCGAGATGCGCCGACGAGCCGATAAGGCAGGCTGGCTGCGCTACGGACTGCCCGCCTCGCTGGGCGGCCGCGACGGCAGCAACGTCGACATGGCGATCATCCGGGAGCACCTGGCGCACAAGGGCCTTGGCCTGCACAACGACCTGCAGAACGAGTCGTCGATTGTCGGCAACTTCCCGCAGGTGATCATGATGGAGCGGTTCGGCACCGACGAGCAGCGCAAGGTGTGGTCGGAGGCGTTGATCACCGGGGAGCGGTCCATGGCCTTCGGGCTGACCGAACCCAAGCACGGTTCGGATGCCACCTGGCTGGAAACGCACGCCGAACGCGACGGCGACAGCTGGGTGATCAACGGCTCCAAGCGGTTCAACACGGGGGTCCACCGCGCGACCCACGACCTGGTCTTCGCCCGCACCTCCGGTGAGCCCGGCAGCGCCCGGGGCATCACCGCGTTTCTGGTGCCGACGGACACCCCCGGATTCAACGTCCCCTACTACTGGTGGACGTTCAACATGCCGACCGACCACGGCGAGGTCGAGCTCACCGATGTGCGGATTCCCGCCGATGCGGTGCTCGGTGAGGTGGACCGCGGACTGGAAGTCGCCCAAACCTTCTTGCACGAGAATCGAATTCGGCAAGCTGCCAGCAGCCTGGGCGCGGCGCAATACTGCATCGACCGGGCCGCCGAATACGCCGGCGCCCGAACGGTGTTCGGCAAGCCGCTGTCGGCCAACCAAGCGGTCCAGTGGCCGCTGGCCGAGTTGGCGACCGAAGCGCAGATGGTGCGGCTGCTGGTGCACTACGCCGCCTGGCATCTCGACCGCGACCACCACATGGAGGTCTCGGACAAGGTGTCGATGGCGAACTACCGCGCCAACCGCCTGGTGTGCGACGCCGCCGACCGCGCCATGCAGATCTTCGGCGGCCTCGGCTACAGCCGCCACGAGCCGTTCGAACACATCTACCGCCACCACCGTCGCTACCGGATCACCGAAGGCGCCGAGGAAATACAAATCCGCCGGGTGGCGCAGCGGCTGTTCAAATTCGGCAAGAAGTGATGGACAGCGTCGAGTCAGCGGAGCTGGGCACCAAACTGGCCGGGGTGCTCTCGGCGGCCCTTGGCGCCGACACCGCGGTCGTGAATCTGCGGGCGTTGACCGGTGGCGCCAGCAGGACCACCTGGGCGTTCGAGGCCGTCACCGGCGCGCAGCGTCGCGCACTGATTCTGCGCACCGGCCCACCCGACGATGTGCATGCCGGGATGGAGCTGGAAGCCAGGACGCAGGCCGCCGCACGCGCCGCCGGCGCGCCGGTCCCCCACGTGTTGATCGCCGACAATTCGCCCGCCGCACTGGGCAATCCGTTCCTGATCTGTGACGAGATCAAGGGCGAGACCATCGTGCGGCGCATCCAGCGTCAGCTGGAGCGCGCCGACGGGCAGGCGGCCCGCGCGCAATTGCTGCAGCAGTGCGCGCAAGCGGCGGCCGCCATTCACCGCGCCGACCCAGACGTCCCGGATCTGACCCACGAGGATCAACTCGCCGAATGGCGGCAACGTCTCGACGACATGGGCGACACCACCGCAACCTTCGAGTGGGGGTTTCGCTGGCTGACCGCTCACCGTCCCCCACCGTCGCCGGCGGTGTTGGTACACGGCGATTTTCGGATGGGCAACCTGATCGTCGACGGGTCAAACCTTGCCGCGGTGCTGGACTGGGAACTCGTGCACGTCGGGGAGGCCTACGAAGACCTGGCCTGGTTCTGCATCCGGGCCTGGCGATTCGGCGCTCCGGCCGGCCTCGGCGCCGGCGGCTTGGGCAGCATCGAAAGCTTCCTACGGGCCTACGAGCAGGCCAGCGCGACTACCGTCGACCGGGTGGCGTTTCACTGGTGGCTGGTGCTGGCCACCCTGCGCTGGGGCGTCATCTGCCGCTTCCAGGCCGAGCGGCACCTGAGCGGGCAACGTCGCTCGGTCGAGTTGGCCACCATCGGCCGCCGGGTGTGCGAGACCGAGTGGGACCTGCTCAACCTGCTCGCGCCCGCCGACGATGCGCGCCGCGCGGTGGCGCGAGGAGGAGGCGGGCGATCGGGGCCGGGCGCAGCCGTGACCGGCCCGTTCGGCCGCCCGCGGGCCGCCGAACTCGTCGCCGCGGTCGCCGAATTCCTGGAGAACGACGTGCGCGGGGCGACCGAGGGGCAGGTCAACTTCCACGCCCGCGTCGCCGCCAACGCGCTGCGCATCGTCGAACGCGAACTGCTCGACGACAGCGCGGCCCAATCCCGCGCGGCACTGGCCGACCTGGGCTTCGCCGACGAAGAACAGCTGGCCGCCGCGATACGCTCCGGCGAGTTGGACGACCAAGCGGACCGGGTCACCGCGTGCCTGCGCACCCTGGTACGACGCCGATTGGCCGTCGCGCACCCCGGATACGACAGCGAATAGCCCCGCGAGCGACAGAGGAGCCAGGCATGCCCGCTTCCAGCGCCGAGACGGTCATCGATGCGGCCAACCGCCTGTTCACGGCGATCGAACGCGGCGACGTCGACGCGGTCGACGCGATGTGGAGCGACGACATCGCGGTATGGCGCGTCGGCTCGCGCCGCGGCCCACTCACAGCGGACGACAAGGCCCGCGCGATGCGGGTCATCGAGTGGTTCATCGGCGCCACCACGCAGCGTCGCTACGAAATCCTCGACCGGCAGGTCTTCGCGGATTCTTCGCAGGGATCCGCGCGGGGCTTCGTCCAGCAGCACATCTTGCACGCCACCGGGCATGCCGGACAGTCGATCTCGCTGCGGGTCTGCATCGTGATCAGGGTGGGCACCGACGGCCTGATCGAGCGCATCGACGAATATTTCGATCCCGCAGGGATCGCGCCGTTGCTGAACTAGCGCTAGATTCGCCACGACACTTGCGGGTGACGACACTTGGGGTGACGATGACGACTTTGGAGACACTGCTTCACGATCCCGACATGGCCGGCGCGTGGAACCTGGTGCGGGATCGCTCGGCCATCACGTTCAAGATCCGCAACATGTGGGGCCTGCTGAACGTCAAGGGCCGCTTCACCGACTTCACCGGCGACGGCCAACTGAGCGGCAACGGAGCGGTTTTCGGCCGCGTCGACATCCGGACCGCCTCACTGGACACCGGCATCGGCCGTCGAGACACACACCTGCGCTCGGCCGACTTCTTCGACGTCGACCGCTTCGCTGAGATCAGCGTCGTGGTGACCGCGGTGCACCCGACGAAGGGCAAGGCCGCCGACCTTCGGGCGACCTTCACCATCAAGGGCGTCACCGAGGAGGTGACGCTGCCGGTCACGATCTCCGAGCTGGAGGACGGCTCGATCCGAATCACCGGCGAAACCAAGCTCGATCGCGACCGGTTCGACCTGGGTTGGAACCGCCTCGGCATGATGAGCTCCACGGCAACCGTCGCCGCGGACGCCATCTTCGTGCGGGCATCGCAGTAAAGGATTTCTGCGGGCACTCCCGCCCAACCGGGTGCGACACCAGTAGCATCTGCACCGTGCCCGACTCCACCCCCCAGTCCAGCGTCGCCCTGCGGATCCTCGTCTACAGCAGCAACGTCCAAACCCGCGAACGGGTGATGCGGGCGCTGGGCAAGCAGCTGCACCCCGATCTGCCCGAGCTCAGCTATGTCGAGGTGGCGACCGGGCCGATGGTGGTGGCGACGATGGACAAGGGCGGCATCGACTTGGCCATCCTGGACGGCGAGGCCACTCCGACCGGCGGGATGGGAATCGCAAAGCAGCTCAAAGACGAACTCGAGAACTGCCCGCCCCTGGTCGTGCTGACCGGGCGGCCCGACGACGCGTGGTTGGCCTCCTGGTCGCGCGCCGAGGGCGCGGTGCCCCACCCCATCGACCCGATCGTGCTGGGACGCACGGTGCTCAACCTGCTGCGGGCACCGGTTAGCTGACTCCAGTCCGCGTCGCGGCTTTGCTGCGACCACTGTTTTCGCGCCACCGAATGCGGGCCTGTCCGCCCTGGCGACGCCGTTGATCTTTAGCGCCGCAGCGATCGGCGCAGCAGCGCCTTTGCTGGTGCTCCCCGCCTAGCCGATGTGGCGGATCGCGTCCGGCGACGGGCGTTGGTTTCACCGGCTATCGAGTTTGCGCAGCACAGCGCTGCGTGGCACCGCCAATACTGCAAAATGCCCACCCCGGACAAGCGCACTGCACGCCGCGACGCTATGTTGTAAATCACTGTGGCGGGCTTGCGACCCAGTTCGTCACAGCAGCCCGGTTACCGCCTGGCCGCTGCAGGCGGCTCGTACGACGGATCATGGAGCGAGTTGAACGTCTACATACCCATCCTGGTGCTAGGCGCCATCGCCACCGCCTTTGCCGTGGGCTCGGTGGCGATCGCGAGCCTGGCCGGCCCGTCACGGTTCAACAAGTCGAAGATGTCGGCCTACGAGTGTGGAATCGAACCCACCGAGACATCGGTGAGCGGCCCGCATGCGACGGCCGGGCAGCGCTTTCCGGTGAAGTACTACCTCACCGCGATGCTCTTCATCGTCTTCGACATCGAAATCGTGTTCCTGTATCCCTGGGCTGTCAGCTATGACGCGCTGGGCACTTTCGCTCTGGTCGAAATGGTGATTTTCATGCTGACGGTTTTCGTGGCCTACGCCTACGTGTGGCGCCGCGGCGGCCTGACGTGGGATTGAGGTAAGACGTGGGTCTTGAGGAACAGCTGCCCGGCGGGATCCTGCTGTCCACAGTCGAGAAGGTTGCGGGCTACGTCCGCAAGAACTCACTGTGGCCGGCGACATTCGGGTTGGCCTGCTGCGCCATCGAGATGATGGCAACGGCCGGGCCACGATTCGACATCGCCCGGTTCGGCATGGAGCGCTTCTCGGCCACCCCACGCCAGGCCGATCTGATGATCGTCGCCGGGCGGGTCAGCCAGAAGATGGCCCCCGTCCTGCGGCAGATCTATGACCAGATGGCTGAACCGAAATGGGTGCTGGCCATGGGCGTCTGCGCGTCGTCCGGCGGAATGTTCAACAACTACGCGGTGGTGCAGGGCGTCGACCACGTCGTTCCGGTGGACATCTACCTGCCCGGCTGCCCACCGCGACCGGAGATGCTGCTGTACGCAATCCTGAAGCTGCACGAGAAGATTCAGGAGATGCCGCTGGGCGTCAACCGGGAGACCGCCATCGCCGAGGCCGAGCAGGCGGCGCTGTCGGCGCGGCCCACGATCGAGATGCGCGGACTGCTGCGATGAGCACGCCGGACCAAGATCCCAAGCAAGCGATCAGCGGCGCCGACGAAGAGGTAATCGACGTGCGCCGCGGCATGTTCGGCGCCAAGGGCACGGGCGACACGTCCGGTTACGGACGGCTGGTGCGCGAGGTGGTGCTGCCGGGCAGCAGCCCGCGGCCCTACGGCGGTTATTTCGACGAGGTGGTCGACGGCCTGGCCGCGGCGTTGAACCAGGACAACGTCGAATTCACCGACGCCATCGAGAAAGTCGTGGTGTACCGCGACGAGCTCACCCTGCACGTCCGCCGCGACGCGCTGGTGCAGGTCGCTCATCGGCTGCGGGACGACCCCCAACTGCGCTTCGAAATGTGCCTGGGCGTCAGCGGGGTGCATTACCCGCACGAGACGGGTCGCGAACTGCACGCGGTGTACCCGCTGCAGTCGATCACGCACAACCGGCGTGTCCGCCTGGAAGTGTCTGCGCCCGATAGTGATCCGCACATCCCCTCGCTGTTCGGGATCTATCCGACCACCGACTGGCACGAGCGGGAGACCTACGACTTCTTCGGCATCATCTTCGACGGACATCCGTCGTTGACCCGCATCGAGATGCCCGACGACTGGCACGGACACCCCCAGCGCAAGGACTACCCCCTCGGCGGGATTCCCGTCGAATACAAAGGCGCACAAATACCCCCGCCCGACGAGCGGAGAGCGTACAACTGATGAGCACTACCACCGAAGCGACGCACGACGGCGCCGGCGAGAAGTTCGTGGTCGCCGGCGGTCAGGACTGGGACAAGGTCGTCGAAGCCGCCCGCGGCGCCGACCCCGGCGAACGCATCATCGTCAACATGGGCCCCCAGCATCCGTCCACCCACGGGGTGCTGCGGCTGATCCTCGAGATCGAGGGCGAGACGGTGACCGACGCCCGTTGCGGCATCGGGTATCTGCACACCGGCATCGAAAAGAACCTCGAATACCGCTACTGGACCCAAGGCGTCACGTTCGTGACCCGGATGGATTACCTCGCACCGTTTTTCAACGAGACGGCCTACTGCCTGGGCGTGGAGAAGCTGCTCGGCATCACCGACCAGATACCGGAGCGGGTCAACGTCATCCGGGTGATGATGATGGAGCTCAACCGGATCTCGTCGCATCTGGTGGCCTTGGCCACCGGCGGCATGGAGCTGGGTGCCATGACCCCGATGTTCGTCGGCTTCCGGGGGCGCGAGATCGTGCTGACCCTGTTCGAATCGATCACCGGCCTGCGGATGAACAGCGCCTACGTCCGGCCCGGTGGTGTGGCACAGGACTTGCCGCCCAACGCGGAGACCGAGATCGTCGAGGGCCTCAAGGGGCTCAAGCAGGTGCTGCGCGAAATGAGCGGTCTGCTCAACGAGAACGCCATCTGGAAGGCCCGCACCCAGGACGTCGGTTATTTGGATCTGACCGGGTGCATCGCGCTGGGCATCACCGGACCCATTCTGCGTGCCACCGGGCTGCCCCACGATCTGCGCAAGAGCGAGCCGTACTGCGGATATGAAAACTACGAATTCGACGTGATCACCGAAGACACGTGTGATGCTTACGGGCGCTACATGATTCGCGTCAACGAGATGTGGGAGTCGATCAAGATCGTCGAGCAGTGTCTGGACAAGCTGAAGCCCGGCCCGACCATGGTCGAGGACCGCAAGATCGCCTGGCCGGCCGACCTGAAGGTGGGCCCCGACGGCATGGGCAACTCGCAGGAGCACATCGCCAAGATCATGGGCGGCTCGATGGAAGCGCTGATCCACCACTTCAAACTGGTCACCGAGGGCATCAGGGTTCCCGCGGGCCAGGTCTACACGGCAGTCGAGTCGCCGCGCGGGGAGCTGGGCGTGCACATGGTCAGTGACGGCGGCACCCGGCCCTATCGGGTGCACTATCGAGACCCCTCCTTCACTAATCTGCAGTCGGTGGCGGCGATGTGCGAAGGCGGCATGGTCGCCGATCTGATCACCGCGGTCGCCAGCATCGACCCGGTCATGGGCGGGGTGGATCGGTGACCGGGCCGCAGGGACAGCCGGTCTTCATCCGGCTCGGCCCACCGCCCGACGAGCCCAACGCGTTCGTCGTCGAGGGAGCGCCCAAGACGTATCCACCCGAGGTGCGGGCGCGGCTGGAGGTCGACGCCAAGGAGATCATGGGGCGCTACCCCAACAAGCGCTCGGCGCTGCTGCCGCTGCTGCACCTGGTGCAGGCGGAGGATTCCTACCTGACGCCGGCGGGGCTGGAGTTCTGCGGTGAGCAACTGGGTCTCACGGGGGCGGAAGTGTCCGCGGTGGCCAGCTTTTACACCATGTATCGCCGGGGTCCCACCGGCGATTATCTCGTCGGTGTCTGCACAAACACGTTGTGCGCCATCATGGGTGGCGACGCCATCTTCGACGCCCTGAAAGAACACCTGGGCGTCGGCAACGATGAGACCACCGCCGACGGGTCGGTCACCTTGCAACACATCGAGTGCAACGCCGCCTGCGATTACGCGCCGGTGGTGATGGTCAACTGGGAATTCTTCGACAACCAGGCGCCGGACTCGGCGCGCGAACTCGTCGACTCGCTGCGCGCCGGCGAGCCCAAGCAGCCCACTCGCGGAGCGCCGCTGTGCGTCTTCCGCGAAACTTCGCGCATCCTGGCCGGCCTACCCGACGAGCGTCCCGACCAAGGCCAGGGCGGCGCCGGTGCCGCGACCCTAGCCGGCCTGAAGGTAGCCAAGGAACTCGGCATGGAGGCGCCCGGCGCGCCGGAAGGCCAGCAATGACAACGACTTCGGACACCTCGCAGGCGACGCCGCTCACTCCGGTCATCAGCCGCTTCTGGGACGATCCCGAGTCCTGGACCCTGCAGACCTATCACCGCCACGGTGGATACGAGGCGATGAAGAAGGCCCTGGCGATGGAGCCCGACGAGGTGATCGGGCTGGTAAAGGACTCCGGGCTGCGCGGGCGCGGCGGCGCGGGCTTCTCGACGGGCACGAAGTGGTCGTTCATCCCGCAGGGCGACACCGGGGCGGCGGCCAAACCGCATTACTTGGTCGTCAACGCCGACGAGTCGGAACCCGGGACGTGCAAAGACATTCCGCTGATGCTGGCGACACCGCACGTCCTCGTCGAGGGTGTCATCATCGCCGCCTACGCGATCCGGGCCAGCCACGCGTTCATCTACGTGCGCGGGGAGGTGCTGCCGGTGCTGCGCCGCCTGCAGAACGCGGTGGCCGAGGCCTACGCCGCGGGCTACCTGGGCCGCGACATCAACGGCTCCGGCTTCGACCTCGAACTGGTGGTGCACGCCGGCGCCGGCGCCTACATCTGCGGTGAGGAAACCGCGCTGCTGGACTCCCTGGAGGGCCGTCGCGGCCAGCCGCGGCTGCGCCCGCCGTTTCCCGCCGTCGCCGGGCTGTACGGCTGCCCCACCGTGATCAACAACGTCGAGACCATCGCCAGCGTGCCGTCGATCATCGGCAACGGCGTGGACTGGTTCCGTTCGATGGGCAGCGAGAAGTCCCCGGGCTTCACGCTGTATTCGCTGTCCGGTCACGTCACCCGCCCCGGCCAGTACGAGGCCCCGCTGGGAATCACGTTGCGGGAGTTGCTCGCCTACGCCGGCGGCGTGCGCGCCGGGCACCGGCTGAAGTTCTGGACACCCGGCGGCTCGTCGACCCCACTGCTGACCGACGAGCACCTCGACGTGCCGCTGGACTACGAGGGCGTCGGCGGGGTCGGCTCGATGCTGGGCACCAAGGCGCTCGAGATCTTCGACGAGACCACCTGCGTGGTTCGCGCCGTGCGGCGCTGGACGTACTTCTACAAGCACGAATCCTGCGGAAAATGCACGCCGTGCCGCGAGGGCACGTTCTGGCTGGACCAGATCTACGAGCGGCTGGAAACCGGCAAGGGCACCAGCGACGACATTGGCAAGCTGCTCGACATCTCCGACACCATTCTCGGAAAGTCGTTCTGCGCCTTGGGTGATGGTGCCGCCAGCCCGGTGATGTCGTCGATCAAGTTCTTCCGTGACGAGTACGTCGCGCACGTCGAGGGCGGCGGATGCCCCTTCGACCCCCGAGACTCCATGCTGACGCCGAACGGAAAGGCTTGAGGCCCGGATGATCCGCGACGGCGACGATGCAGAGCGAAGCGATGAAGAGGAACGGCGCTCATGACCCGCGACGGCGACGATGCAGAGCGAAGCGATGAAGAGGAGCGGCGCTCATGACCCGCGATGGCGACGATGCAGAGCGAAGCGATGAAGAGGAGCGGCGCTCATGACTAGTGCGGCCAAGACCGAGACCGGTGACGAGGTCCGTCCGCCGGACATGGTGACGCTGACCATCGACGGCAACGAGATCAGCGTCCCCAAGGGAACTTTGGTGATCCGGGCCGCCGAGTTGATGGGCATCCAGATCCCGCGGTTCTGCGACCACCCGCTGCTGGAACCGGTCGGCGCGTGCCGGCAGTGCCTGGTCGAGGTCGAGGGCCAGCGCAAGCCGATGGCCTCGTGCACCACGGTCGCCACCGACGACATGGTGGTGCGCACCCAGCTGACGTCGGAGGCCGCCGACAAGGCCCAGCACGGCGTGATGGAGCTGCTGCTGATCAACCACCCGCTGGACTGCCCGATGTGCGACAAGGGCGGCGAGTGCCCGCTACAGAATCAGGCAATGTCCAACGGCCGCAGCGATTCTCGCTTCACCGACGTCAAACGCACCTTCGCCAAGCCGATCAACATCTCCTCGCAGGTTCTGCTGGACCGCGAGCGCTGCATCCTGTGCGCGCGCTGCACGCGGTTCTCCGAGCAGATCGCCGGCGACATCTTCATCGACATGCAGGAACGGGGCGCCCTGCAGCAGGTCGGCATCTACGCCAACGAACCGTTCGAGTCCTATTTCTCGGGCAACACCGTGCAAATCTGCCCGGTGGGCGCGCTGACCGGAAGCTCGTATCGGTTCCGGGCCCGGCCCTTCGACTTGGTGTCCAGCCCCAGCGTCTGCGAGCACTGCGCTTCCGGATGCGCCCAGCGCACCGACCACCGCCGCGGCAAGGTGCTGCGCCGGCTGGCCGGTGACGATCCCGAAGTCAACGAGGAGTGGAACTGCGACAAGGGCCGGTGGGCGTTCACCTACGCAACGCAGCCCGACGTGCTCACCACTCCCCTGATCCGCGACGCCGACGGCTCGCTGCAACCGGCCTCGTGGTCGCACGCGATCGCCGTCGCGACCAGGGGCCTCGAGGCCGCGCGTGGCCGCACCGGGGTGCTCGTCGGCGGCAGGGCAACCTTGGAGGACGCCTACGCCTACTCCAAGTTCGCGCGAATCGTGTTGGACACCAACGATATCGACTTTCGCGCCCGCCCAAGTTCGGCCGAGGAGGCCGACTTCCTGGCCGCCCGGATCGCGGGCAAACCGATCACCGTCAGCTACGCCGATCTGGAATCGGCGCCGGTCGTCGTGCTGGCCGGCTTCGAGCCCGAAGACGAGTCACCCATCGTGTTCCTGCGGTTGCGCAAGGCGGCCCGCAAGCACGGGTTGCCGGTCTACGCGATCGCGCCGTTCGCCACCCGCGCGCTGACCAAGATGTCCGGGCGGCTGATCAAAACCGTTCCGGGTGCCGAAGCTACGGCGCTGGACGGGTTGGCCACCGGCGAGGTGGGCGACCTGCTCTCCACCCCGGGCGCGGTCATCATGGTCGGCGAACGGCTTGCCTCGGTGCCGGGCGGGTTGTCGGCCGCGGCCCGGCTCGCCGACACCACCGGCGCCCGCCTTGCCTGGGTGCCGCGGCGCGCCGGGGAGCGGGGCGCGCTGGAGGCCGGTGCGCTGCCCGGGCTGCTGCCCGGAGGCCGCCCGGTCGACGACGAGACCGCCCGGGCGCAGATCGCCCAGGCATGGCACGTGTCCGAATTGCCGTCCGGCAGGGGGCGTGACGCCGACGCGATCCTGACCGCCGCCACCGACGGAACGCTGGGCGCGCTGCTGGTCGGCGGTGTCGAGCCCGACGACTTCGCCGATCCGGCCGCGGTACTGGCGGCGCTGGACGGTGTCGGCTTCGTCGTCAGCCTGGAGCTGCGGCACAGCGCCGTCACCGAACGCGCCGACGTCGTCTTCCCCGTCGCGCCGGTGACGCAGAAGGCCGGCGCATTCGTCAACTGGGAGGGCCGCTTCCGGCCGTTCGAGGCCGCGCTGCGGACGACTCAGGACGCCAGGCAATCCGACCACCAGGTGCTCGACACGCTGGCCGACGAGCTGGGCGTCTACCTCGGGATGTCCAGCGTCGAGACGGCCCGCGAAGAGCTTGCAGCGCTGCGAAATTGGGACGGCAAGCGTGCCGCGAACCCGGACGTCGCCGCCCCGCAACCCGCCCAGCCCGGCGCCGGTGAGGCGGTACTGGCCGGCTGGCGGGCGTTGCTGGACAACGGCCGCATGCAGGACGGCGAGCCGCATCTGGCGGGCACCGCGCGCAAGCCCTTCGCCCGGCTGTCGGCCGATACGGCCGCCGAGATCGGCGCCGCCGACGGCGACGCGGTCACGGTCAGCACGTCGCACGGATCCATCAGCCTGCCGCTGGTGATCACCGACATGCCCGACCGGGTGGTGTGGCTGCCGGTGAACTCGCCCGGCTCGGCGGTGCACCGCCGACTCGGCGTGTCGGTCGGCAGCACAGTCAAGATCGGAGTGGGCTCATGACCGGGTTGACCGCATTCGGGCACGACACCTGGTGGTTGGTGCTCGGCAAGGCACTGGCGATCTTCGTGTTCCTCATGCTGAACGTTCTGGTGGCGATCCTGCTCGAACGCAAAATCCTGGGCTGGATGCAGCTGCGACCCGGCCCCAACCGGGCGGGCCCGTGGGGGGTACTGCAGAGCCTGGCCGACGGAATCAAGTTGGCGCTCAAGGAAACCATCACCCCGGGTGGCGTCGACAAGTTCGTCTACTTCGCGGCGCCGGTCATCTCCACGATCCCGGCGTTCACCGCCTTCGCGTTCATCCCGTTCGGTCCGGTGGTGTCGGTGTTCGGCCACCGCACGCCGTTGCAGCTGACCGACCTGCCGGTCGCCGTGCTGTTCATCCTCGGCCTGTCGGCGATCGGCGTGTACGGAATCGTCCTGGGCGGTTGGGCTTCCGGGTCCACCTACCCGCTGCTGGGCGGGGTGCGCTCCACCGCCCAGGTGATCTCCTACGAGGTGGCGATGGGGCTGTCGTTCGCGGCGGTCTTCCTCTACGCGGGCTCCATGTCGACGTCGCAGATCGTCGCCGCGCAGGACCGGGTCTGGTACGTGTTCCTGCTGCTGCCGTCGTTCGTGATCTACCTCATCTCGATGGTCGGTGAAACCAACCGGGCGCCTTTCGATTTGCCCGAGGCCGAGGGCGAGCTGGTCGCGGGATTCCACACGGAATACTCGTCGCTGAAGTTCGCGATGTTCATGCTGGCCGAGTACGTCAACATGATGACGGTCTCGTCGCTGGCCACTGTCCTGTTCTTCGGTGGCTGGCACGCGCCGTGGCCGCTGAACATGTGGGCGGGCGCCAACACCGGATGGTGGCCGGTGCTGTGGTTCACCGCGAAGATGTGGACCTTCCTGTTCGTCTACTTCTGGCTGCGGGCCTCGCTGCCCCGGCTGCGCTATGACCAGTTCATGGGGCTGGGCTGGAAGCTGCTGATCCCGGCCTCGCTGGTCTGGGTGCTAATCGCCGCTGTGATCCGCACGCTGCAGAACCAGGGCTACGCGCACTGGACCCCGATACTGGTGGCCAGCAGCATCGTGTTCGCCACGGCGCTCGTGCTGTTGCTGCGAAAGCCGTTCAGCGCGCCGGGTATTCGCGCGCTGGAGAAACAGCTGCGCCGCGAGGCGAAGAAGCTCCCGGCCGCAGCGATCCCCGCGCCGGTATTCCCGACACCGCCGCTGCCGGCGAAAACCCAGAAGTCTTTGGCGGCTGCGAGCAAGGAGGAAGCACGTGGCTAAGTTTTTGGACGCCGTGGCCGGATTCGGCGTGACGTTCGGATCGATGTTCAAAAAGAATGTCACCGAGGAGTATCCGGAGAAACCGGGCCCCGTCAAGCCGCGCTATCACGGCCGCCACCAGCTCAACCGCTACCCCGACGGGCTGGAGAAGTGCATCGGGTGCGAACTGTGCGCCTGGGCCTGCCCGGCCGACGCGATCTACGTCGAGGGCGCGGACAACACCGAGGAACTCAGGTATTCGCCCGGCGAACGCTATGGCCGGGTCTACCAGATCAACTATCTGCGCTGCATCGGCTGCGGCCTGTGCATCGAGGCCTGCCCGACCCGGGCGCTGACGATGACCAATGACTACGAGATGGCCGACGACAACCGCGCCGACCTGATCTACGAGAAGGACCGGCTGCTGGCGCCGCTGCTGCAGGACATGCTCGCGCCGCCCCACCCGAGGACCGCCGGCGCCACCGACAAGGATTACTACCAGGGCAATGTGACCGCGCACGGGTTGCGAGAGATCGAGCAGGCCGGAGACTCCCGGTGACCGGATTGACCGGCCACGCAGTCGTCGTGGCGTCCAGTTTTGCCCACGACACCATCGTCCGAACCTCCACCGGCGAAGCGGTCGCCTTCTGGGTGCTGGGCGTGCTGGCCGTGCTCGGCGCGATCGGGGTGGTCACCGCCGTCAACGCCGTGTATTCGGCGATGTTCTTGGCGATGACCATGATCATCCTGGCGATCTTCTACATGATCCAGGACGCGCTGTTCTTGGGTGTGGTGCAGGTCGTGGTCTACACCGGCGCGGTGATGATGCTGTTCCTGTTCGTGCTGATGCTCATCGGTGTGGATTCCGCGGAATCGCTCCAGGAGACGCTGCGCGGTCAGCGCGTCGCCGGGGTGGCGGCCGGTATCGGGTTCGGCATCCTGCTCATCGCCGTGATCGGCAACGTGGCCACCGGCGGTTTCGCCGGCCTGACCACCGCCAACGCCAACGGCAACGTGGAAGGGCTGGCGGCGCTGATCTTTTCGCGGTACCTGTGGGCGTTCGAGCTGACCAGCGCGCTGCTGATCACCGCGGCCGTCGGGGCGATGGTGCTGGCGCACCGCGAACGCTTCGAGCGCCGCAAGACCCAGCGCGAGCTCTCCCAGGAACGCTTCCGGCCGGGCGGACACCCCACGCCGATGCCGAACCCCGGCGTCTACGCCCGCCACAACGCGGTGGACGTGGCCGCGTTGTTGCCGGACGGCTCGTACTCGAAGCTTTCGGTGTCGCCGATACTGCAAAGCCGCGGCGCCGACGGCAAGAAGACTCCGTCCACCGAGCCGAGCCCGAGTCTCTCCCAAGGCGGTACGTCGTGAATCCGGCCAATTACCTATATCTTTCGGCGCTGCTGTTCACCATCGGCGCCTCCGGGGTGTTGTTGCGCCGCAACGCCATTGTGATGTTCATGTGCGTGGAGCTGATGCTCAACGCGGTCAACCTCGCGTTCGTCACGTTCGCGCGGATGCACGGCCACCTGGACGGGCAGATGATCGCGTTCTTCACGATGGTGGTCGCAGCCTGCGAAGTGGTCATCGGCCTGGCCATCATCATGACCATCTTCCGTACCCGCAAATCGGCGTCCGTCGACGACGCGAATCTACTCAAAGGCTGAAGACGCCAACATGACTCAATACACCTGGTTGCTGGTGGCGCTGCCATTGGCGGGCGCCGCGATCCTGCTCTTCGGCGGGCGACGCACCGACCGGTGGGGGCATTGGCTGGGCTGCGCCACCGCCCTCGCGGCCTTCGGGGTGGGCCTGAGCCTGCTGAGCGAGCTGCTCGGCCGCGCCGCCGATGACCGCGTCATCCACCAGAAGGTGTTCAGCTGGATCCCCGTCGGGCAGCTCCAGGTGGATCTCGGACTCCAAATCGACCAGCTGTCGGTGTGTTTCGTTCTGTTGATCTCCGGCGTCGGGTCATTGATCCACATCTATTCGGTGGCCTACATGGCCGAAGACATCGACCGCCGCAGGTTTTTCGGCTACCTCAACCTGTTCCTGGCGTCGATGCTGCTGTTGGTCGTCGCAGACAACTACGTGGTGCTCTACGTCGGTTGGGAAGGCGTCGGCCTGGCCTCCTACCTGCTGATCGGGTTCTGGTATCACAAGCCGACGGCGGCCACCGCCGCCAAGAAGGCGTTCGTGATGAACCGGGTCGGCGACGCCGGGCTGGCCCTGGGAATGTTCTTGATGTTCAGCACTTTCGGCACGCTGTCCTACGCCGGGGTCTTCGCCGGCGCACCGGCGGCCAGTCGGGGCGCGCTGACCGCCATGGGATTGCTGTTGCTGCTGGGCGCGTGCGCCAAATCCGCCCAAGTTCCGCTGCAGGCCTGGCTCGGTGACGCCATGGAGGGTCCCACCCCGGTCTCCGCGCTGATCCACGCCGCCACCATGGTGACCGCCGGGGTGTATCTGATCGTGCGGTCCAACCCGCTGTACAACCTGTCGCCCGATGCGCGACTGGCCGTGGTCATCGTGGGCGCGGTCACGCTGCTACTCGGGGCGTTCATCGGGTGCGCCAAGGACGACATCAAGCGGGCGCTGGCGGCGTCGACGATGAGCCAGATCGGCTACATGGTGCTGGCGGCCGGCCTCGGCCCGGCCGGCTACGCCTTCGCGATCATGCACCTGCTCACCCACGGCTTCTTCAAGGCCGGCTTGTTCCTCGGCTCCGGCGCGGTGATCCACGCGATGCACGAAGAACAGGACATGCGCCGCTACGGCGGTCTACGTGCGGCACTGCCCATCACGTTCGTCACCTTCGGCCTGGGCTACCTGGCGATCATCGGCGTGCCGCCCTTCGCGGGCTACTTCTCCAAGGACGCCATCATCGAGGCGGCGCTGGCCTCCGGTGGCACGCAGGGGTATGTGCTGGGCGGCGCCGCGCTACTGGGCGCCGGCGTCACCGCGTTCTACATGACGCGCGTGATGCTGATGACCTTCTTCGGCAAGAAGCGCTGGGGTCCGGGCGCCCACCCCCACGAGGCGCCCGGCCTGATGACGTGGCCGATGATCCTGCTCGCCGTCGGCTCGGTGTTCTCCGGTGGCCTGCTGGCGGTGGGTGGCACCCTGCAGCGCTGGCTCGAGCCGGTCGTCGGAAAGCACGAGGAGGTCACCCACGCATACCCGGTCTGGGTCAGCTCCGCGCTGGCGCTGGGCGTCGTGATCATCGGCATCGCGGTGGCCTACCGGTTGTATGCGAAGGCACCGATCCCGCGGGTGGCTCCGCTTTCGGTCTCGGCCCTGACTACCGCGGTCCGCAACGACTTCTACGGCGATGCCGTCAACGAAGAGGTGTTCATGCGCCCCGGCGCACAACTGACCAAGGCACTCGTCGACGTGGACAACGCGGGTGTCGACGGCTCGGTCAACGGGCTGGCAGCGCTGGTGAGTTCGACCTCAAATCGGCTGCGGGGGCTGCAAACCGGCTTCGCCCGCAACTACGCATTGTCGATGCTGACGGGCGCCGTGCTGGTGGTCGCGCTGATCCTGGCGGTGCGGTTGTGGTGACCGCGCCGGCGACGATGCAGCGGGGGCACCTCCCGCTTGCGGGGGACGAAGCGATGACGAGGAGCGGCGCTGGTGAATAACGTTCCGTGGCTGAGCGTGCTGTGGCTGGTGCCGCTGGCCGGCTCCGTGCTGATCATCCTCATGCCGCCCGGGCTGCGGCAGCTCGCCAAGTGGACGGGTCTGGTCTTCGGCGTCGCGACCCTGGCCGTGGCGATCGTCGTCACCGTCGGGTTCAAATCCGGTGGCGCGCCGTATCAATTCGTCGAGAAGCACCAGTGGATTCCGGCGTTCGGGGCCGGCTACACGCTGGGCGTCGACGGCATTGCGGTGGTGCTGGTGCTGCTGACCGCGGTGCTGATTCCGGTGCTACAGGTGGCCGGCTGGAACGACGGGGGCGAAGGCAACCCGCGCGGTGTACACGCGTACGTCGCTCTCACGCTGGCCATCGAATCCATGGTGCTGATCTCGGTCGTCGCGCTGGACGTACTGCTGTTCTACGTCTTCTTCGAGGCCATGCTCATCCCGATGTACTTCCTGATCGGGGGCTTCGGCGGCGGAGCCGGGCGCTCGCGCGCGGCCGTGAAGTTCTTGTTGTACAACCTGTTCGGCGGGCTGATCATGCTGGCCGCGGTGATCGGGCTGTATGTGGTGACCTCCCAGCACGGTTCGGGCACCTTCGACTTCCGTGAGATCGTGGCCGGCGTCGCCTCCGGCCGCTACGGCGCGGACTCCGCGGTGTTCAAGGCGTTGTTCTTGGGCTTCATGTTCGCGTTCGCGATCAAGGCCCCGCTCTGGCCGTTCCACCGCTGGCTGCCCGACGCCGCGGTCGAGGCCACCCCGGCGACCGCGGTGCTGATGATGGCGGTGATGGACAAGGTCGGCACCTTCGGCATGCTGCGGTACTGCCTGCAGCTGTTCCCCGGCGCCTCAACGTATTTCCGGCCACTGATCGTGGTGCTGGCGGTCATCGGGGTGATCTACGGCGCGATCGTCGCCATCGGCCAGACCGACATCATGCGGCTGATCGCCTACACCTCGATCTCGCACTTCGGGTTCATCATCCTGGGTATCTTCGTGATGACCAGCCAGGGGCAGAGCGGGTCGACGCTGTACATGCTCAACCACGGTCTGTCCACGGCGGCGGTGTTCCTCATCGCCGGCTTCCTGATATCGAGGCACGGCAGCCGCGCGATCGCCGACTACGGCGGCGTGCAGAAGGTGGCGCCCATCCTGGCGGGCACCTTCCTGGTGTCGGCCATGGCCACCCTGTCACTGCCCGGGTTGGCGCCCTTCATCAGCGAATTCCTGGTCCTGCTGGGAACTTTCAATCGGTACTGGCTGGCCGCCGCGTTCGGGGTCACCGCGCTGGTGTTATCGGCGGTCTACATGTTGTGGCTCTACCAGCGGGTGATGACCGGGCCGGTCGTCAGCGGTAATGAGAAGATCGGCGATCTGCGCGCCCGCGAATTGATCGTCGTCGCGCCGTTGATCGCGCTGCTGCTGGTGCTCGGCATCTATCCCAAGCCAGTTCTCGACATCATCAATCCCGCCGTCGAGAACACCATGACCACCATCGGCCAGCACGACCCCAAGCCGACCGTCCCGGTGGCGACACCCAGACCGGCCGACCTACCCCGGACCGCCGAAGGACCGCGATGACCCTCCCAACCCCGAGCATCCAGTACTTTTTGCTGTGCCCGACGCTCATCGTGTTCGGCGTCGCCGTGGTGGCCGTCCTCGCAGAGGCGTTCCTGCCCAGGCGAATTCGCTACACGGCGCAGGTAACGCTTGCGCTCGGCGGCGTGATCGCGGCGTTCGTCGCGGTGATCGCCGTGAGCCGCTCGATTCCAAGCTCCGGGCGCGTCGCGGTGTTGGGCGCCATGGCCATTGACCGCCCGACGCTGTATCTGCAGGGCACCATCCTGCTGGTCGCGGTGCTGGCCATCATCTTCATCGCCGAACGCACCCAGGCCAGGGCCGGCAACAAGGTCTCCGTAGGCGTCGGCAGGGCCGGTTCGGGTGGCCTGGACTCCTTTACCCCGCAGGCGTCGGCGGTGCCCGACAGTGACGCCGAACGGGAGGCCGAGCGGGCCGGAGCCGCCCAGACGGAGCTGTTCCCGCTGGCGCTGCTGTCGGTCGGCGGCATGATGGTTTTCCCCGCCTCCAACGACCTGTTGACCATGTTCGTTGCGCTGGAAGTGCTGTCGTTGCCGTTGTACCTGATGTGCGGCCTGGCCCGTCATCGCCGCCTGCTGTCGCAGGAAGCCGCGATGAAGTACTTTCTGCTGGGCGCGTTTTCGTCGGCGTTCTTCCTCTACGGCGTGGCGCTGCTGTACGGCGCGACCGGCACCTTGCTGCTGACCGGAATCCGCGACGCGCTTGCCGCGCAGGGCGATACGTCGATGGCGCTGGTCGGTGTGGCGCTGCTGTCGGTCGGTCTGCTGTTCAAGGTCGGTGCCGTTCCGTTCCATTCGTGGATTCCCGACGTGTACCAGGGCGCGCCCACCCCCATCACCGGGTTCATGGCGGCCGCCACCAAGGTGGCGGCTTTCGGTGCGCTGCTGCGGGTTATCTACGTGGCGCTGCCGCCGCTGCACGATCAGTGGCGCCCGGTGCTGTGGGCCATCTCCATCCTGACCATGGCGGTGGGCACCATCACCGCGGTGAACCAGACCGACGTCAAACGGATGCTGGCCTACTCGTCGGTCGCCCACGTCGGATTCATCCTCACCGGCGTCATCGCCGACAACCACACGGGCCTGTCCGCCACGCTGTTCTACCTGCTGGCCTACAGCTTCAGCACCGTCGGCGCGTTCGCCATCGTCGGCCTGATCCGCGACGCCGACGGGGTCGAGGACGCCACGCTCTCGCACTGGGCGGGGCTCGGGCAGCGCTCCCCCATTGTGGGCGTGATGTTTTCGATGTTCCTGTTGGCCTTCGCCGGCATCCCCCTGACGAGCGGATTCGTCAGCAAGCTCGCCGTGTTCAAGGCCGCCGCCCAGGGCGGTGCCGTGCCCCTGGTGATCGTCGGTGTGGTCGCGAGCGGGGTGGCCGCCTACTTCTACGTGCGGGTGATCGTGTCGATGTTCTTCACGGAGGCGACCGAGGACACGCCGCACGTGGTGGCGCCGGGCATCTTGAGCAAGGCCGCGATCGCGGTGTGCGCCGCGATCACCGTGGTGTTGGGCATCTTCCCGCAGCCGCTGCTGGATCTGGCCGACCAGGCCGCCGAGTTGCTGCACTGACGCAGCGCGGTCAGTTCATGAACGGCCGGACGGCCAGCAGGTAGGTCAGCAACGCCGCCAGCGGGGCGACCAACGGCAGCCACGGCAGCTGCAGCGGAAACGACGTCGCAACCAACCCGGCGACCGTAAACCCCACGGCGCCAAGCGCGGTCGGCCAGCTGTCCAGCACCACGAGCGCGGTGGTGCCGGCCGCATGGCGGCACACCAGGTAGGCGGCGGCGCACAGACCGGACAGCGCGACGAATATCACCGGCGGGCTGGACAGCAGGACGGTAATGGCCGCCAACAGCACGGCAACCGTTGCGGCCCGGCGCAATACGATGCCGACCGCGACCGCGACGAGTGCGGCCACCCATCCGGCGATCGCGGATTCCTGCCAGCCGTCGGCGGCCAGCCCCACCATGAGCAGGCCGAAGGCCGTCGCGAACGCGGGCGCCCCCGCCCGCGCCAGTGTCCCGGCGCCGCCGTCAGCCACGAAGCCTCCCCCGCACCCGCCGTCGCCGATCGGGCAGCACACCCATCGACTGCTCCAAACCGCTATCGCCGGGCCACGACACGATATCGACGCCGATGGTGGCCATGTCGCGATACATCGCGGAGCGCTGCAAGGCCCACATCCGATCCACCAGGGGGTCCTGTTCGTCTTCGAACGGCGACGTGTCCAGAACGTCGACGGCCAGCACGACATGGCCCCGCTTGCGCAGATTGATCAGGGCCAAGGCGAATTCGGTGTCGAGCAGCGTGGAGAACGCGATGACGATCGCCCCGGCGGGAACCGCCGCGCGTGGCGCCAACGTGCCGGTGGTGTGTTCGAACCGGTCACCGGCGCGAAGGACGGTGTCGAGCACCCGATAGAACTGGCGCTGCCCGATGTCGGCTCCCAGCCAACGCGGCTGGTTGCCCCCGAGGGCGACGATGCCGGCCCGGTCACCATGGCGCAGTGCGGTTTGCACCACCTGCGCCGCGCCGCGAACGACGCGTTCGGTGGCCTCGGTCGCCGGCCCGGCCGGCTGCCGGTAGCCGTCGATCAGCACCACCACGTCGGCGGCGCGGTCGGTCAACCGCTGCGTCACGTGCAGTTGACCCCGGCGCGCGCTCACCGGCCAATTCACCGCCCGCAGTTGGTCGCCGGGCACGTAGAGACGAATGTCGGCATATTCCACACCCGGACCGATGTGGCGGGTCAGGTGGGCACCCAACCGGTCGAGCAGCTCGGTCTGCGGGATGGGCGTCTGTTGCGGCGGTGTCAGCGGGAACACGATCACCTCGGCGGCCCCGACGACCGCCGTCCCGGTGAGCAGCCCACCGCGGGCGATCACGTCGACGCGAACCTCAATCGAATACCGGCCCCAGCGCCGCGCGGTCGCCGTGACCGTTTTCGCTTGGCTCCCATCGGTTTCCGTGATGTCGAGTTCCATGCCCGCGATGTCGGGAACCGTGAGCCGCACGGCCGAAGCCGCGTCGTCCGTCACCCAAACCCTGATGCGTGCCTGCTCGCTCTCGAAGCAACGCTGGGTGTCGGGATCGCCGTGCACCCGAACCGTCGGCACCGGGCGCTGCCAGCTGATCGAGCACAACACGCCCAGCAGCGGCGCCGCGAAGGCGATCAGCTGCCACCGGCCGCTTATCACGGCGGCGGCCATCGCGAATCCCGCGCAGGTGGCGATCGCTCGGGCCAATTCCGATGCACGCCAGCGGAACTCGACCGCAGTGCTGCGGGTCATGCTGGCCTCATCCGGTCTCGCCGGCGCCGGCGCCGGTGCGGGGCACCGGTAGGCGGTGCAACAGCTCTGCGATGACGTCGGCACCCTGGATTTTTCGTACCCACATCTCCGGACGCAGGGTGATCCGGTGCGAGACCGCGGCGATGGCGAGCGCCTTCACGTCCTCGGGGATGACGTAATCGCGGCCGAGCAGCAGCGCGCGGGCGCGGGCGAGCTGGACCAGATCGAGTTCGGCGCGGGGGCTGGCCCCGACGGCGACCTGCGGATGGTGCCGGGTGGCGTTGGCCAGTGACACCACATAATGCAGGACGTCTTCATGCACGGTTACCTGCTCGACCGATTCGCGCATTGCCAGCAGGTCGTGGGCGTCCACCACCTGGTTGACCGTCGGTTCGGCCGAACCGCGTTCGAGGCGGCGGCGCAGCATCGACGTCTCGTCGCGCTCGTTGAGATACCGCAGTTCCAGCCGGATCGCGAACCGGTCGAGTTGCGCCTCGGGCAGCGGATACGTGCCCTCGTACTCGATCGGATTGTCGGTGGCCAGGACGATGAAAGGCTGTGGCAGCTGGTGTGTTTCGCCGTCGATGCTCACCTGCCCTTCGGCCATCGCCTCCAGCAGCGCCGCCTGGGTTTTCGGCGGCGTGCGATTGATCTCGTCGGCCAGCAACAAGTTGGTGAAGATGGGGCCGGGTCGGAACGCGAAGCGGCCGGACTGCATGTCATAGATCGTCGAGCCGAGCAGGTCGGCGGGTAACAGGTCGGGCGTGAACTGCACCCGGGTGAATTGCAGACCCAACGCTGCGGCAAACGATCTCGCGATCAGCGTCTTGCCCAGGCCGGGCAGGTCTTCGATGAGGATGTGGCCGCGCGCCAGGACCGTGGTGAGGATGAGCCGCAGCGCGGATCGTTTCCCCACCACCACGCGTTCTATCTCGTCGAGAATCGCTTCACAGTGGGCGGTCGTGGTGGCGGCCGGCAGCGTCATGGTGGGATCGCGCCTCCTGTCATACCTGCTCCAGCTTTTGCAGAATCTCTTGCAGCGCCGCACGGCCCGGACCGGGTTGGCGGTCACCGCCGCGCACCACGTTGTTGGGATTGACCCATTCCCACAGTTCCACACCGAACAGCATGCGTCCGGTTGCGTGATACGCCCCGGAGTCCTTGGATCGCCTTTGGCCAGTTGTCATCTCGTACCGGCGGGCGAGCATCGGGCGTAGATGCCTGTCCCAGTCGGCCCGTGTCGACTCCGACCACCGGATCGTCGTCTCGGTGGTGGCAAGCCAGCGGCGCAACGAATCCCCGAGATCGTCGGCGTCGGCCTCCGTGTCGGCATCGGGCCCCCGCGCCAATGCGCGACGCAGAGTGAGCAGCACCAGCGCCAGCCCCACACCGGACGCCGCCAACACCCAGCGTCGATCCTGCTGCGTCAGCGCCAACAGTTCGATGCCGACGATGAGGCAAACGCCAAGGGTCGTAATCTTTTTCATGCGGCACTCCGCGAACCCAGCTCGTCGAGGACCAACCGGAGGACGCCTACCGCGATGTCGCGGTGGCCCTCGTTCATCACATGGGGGCTGAACCGCGCCTCGGCGAACAGGTTCACCAATTGGACGGCGTTGTCGGCGTGCAGGGCGTGGTGCTCGACCGCGCGGGCCAGCACCTCGGTGGGAGTGTCGAATTCCCGGGGGGCCGCGCCGGGAACATGTGCGAGTTCGCGTTCCATCGCGGCATAGCAGGCGATGATCGCCTCGCGCGGTTCGCGGCTCAGGTCCGTCATCTCGGCCAGACCGCGTTCGGCGGCCCGCGCCAGCGACTCCGAACGCGCCGCCGGCGCCGGCGGCTCCGCCGGTTCGTCGGCGACGACGGGTGCGGTCGGACGCCAGCGCCGTCGCGCCGTGGCGACCGTACCGCCGACGAACAACACCAACATCGCGACCGTGCAGGCAAGCAGGATCCCGAGCAAGTTCTGCGAGCCGTCGCGGGGACGGTGTTGAGGCTGCTGCTGCGGCGGCGGCGCGGACGGGTTCGTCGGCGGCGCCGCACCGGTATCGGGTGGTGACGGGGCCGGCGCGACGCCGTGGCCCAGGAAGCGGGCCAGCAGCATCACGACCACGAGCCAGGCCGCGATCACGGCGAGTCCGATCAGCAACACGCGCCAGCTCGGCCGCCCCCGGCCGGTGCCGAGCATCTCGGACAGTGCCCCTGCGGTCGGCGCGGGAGCGCGGGGGTCACGCAACCGCGCGACGACGGCGATCGCGATCAGCGCCAGCGTCACGGCCAGGGCCGCTACCACGAAGGCCAGCGCCGCGCGACCGCCCGACTCGTTGCGCACCGCATCGTGACGAGCCGGAAGGTAGCCGCGCAGGGCGGCCGCGACCACGAGCAGCAGGACGATCAGGGCAACGACTCGCCCTGTCGGCTTGTCTATACCAGGCATTGGCACACCACTCGATTGGTTGCCTGCCGCCGTCGCGGCACTGACTTTTCTCATACTTGCACGTCAAGCGGCCCCAGGGCCAGGACCGGCGTCGCCGCTTATCCACAGTCGGCGGTTCATCCACAGATGGTGCGTGGGCGGTGCCTCTTCGAACTTGTGTTCGATACCGTGGGCTGTGTGGGTCCTCTGGTGAACGCGGAACTGGCGCGAGAGCGCATCTGCTCGGCGCTCGACGCGATCGATGCTGCCCACGAGGTGCTGCGCCAGACCCCGTCGGACGCGGTCGGCAATGCCTTTCGGGTCGACGTCGCCGAGCGCCTGGAGGCTCAGGACCGCGCCAATCGCGGCCTGATGTACCGGACTTTCGGCGAAATCGCCGAGCCGCCGGACGGGTCAGAGTGCGTTCCGGCGGTGCGCGGCACGCTGTGGGCGCGGCTACGCATCACTCCCAAGGAAGTCGCGCGCCGCTTTCGGCTCGCTGCGCGTCTCCAGCCGCGCCATTCGCTGACCGGCGCGCCCCTGGAACCCGAACTGCCGGCGTTGGCGGAGGCGGTGGCCGCCGGCGCGGTGGGTGAGGACCACATCCGCGCCGTCTGCGCCGCCGTGGACACCTTGCCCTCCTGCGTATCGCCGTGTGATGTGGCGGATGCCGAGCGCACGCTGGTACGGCACGCGACCAAGCTCGACGCCGCCGTGGTCACCAAGCTGGGCCACCGGATTGCCGACTATCTCAATCCCGACGGCCGCTTCACCGACGTCGATCGCGCCCGCCGCCGTGGCGTGTACCTCGGCCCGCAGGGGCCCGACGGAATGTCCCGACTCTCCGGCCTACTGGATCCCGAGGCCAGGGCCTACTTCGAAGCCCTCGAAGCGGCGGTGCGGCCCGGGCGCCATCAGACCCCCGACAGCGATCCCGAGACGCGCGATGATCGCACCCCGGCCCAACGCGGCCACGACGCCCTCAAGCTTGGCCTCGAAATCGCCCTCGCCTCCGGCGGTCTCAGGGCGCACCGCGGGCTGCCCGTCACCGTGATCGCCACGACCACGCTGGCCGAACTCGACCGAGCCGCGCACGCCGCGGTCGACTCGTCGATCCCGATGCCCGCGCCGGCGCACACCGGCGGCGGTTCACGATTGCCCATGCCGGATTTGATTCGCATGGCCGCCAAGGCGATTCACTATCTTGCGGTGTTCGACGAGCACACCGGCCGGCCGTTGTATCTAGGGCGTCAAAAACGCATCGCATCCGCGGACCAACGGCTCGTCTGCTACGCCCGTGACCGAGGCTGCACCCACCCCAATTGCCTCGAACCCGGCTATCATTGCGAAATTCACCACGCCCACGAATGGGCAGAGGGCGGACGCACGGACGCCGACAACCTGTTCTTCGCCTGCGGATCCGACCACGGCGCGGTGGGGCGCGGCGAATGGCGCACCGCGGTGGCCGGCAACGGCCGACTCGCCTGGACCGACGGCAAGGGGCCGCCCGAGGTCAATCATGCGCACCATCCCGACGAGCTGCTACGCGGGGATCCCGACCCGCCCGAAGGCCAGCCGGTCTAGGCAGGCGTGAAAGGCCGGAAACTGCCGTCGAGGACCTGAAGGTGACCGATGGTGCGGCCGGTGACCTTCCCGGGATCGACTAGGGCCAATTCGACTGCCGCACGGGCGAATTCATCCTCCGACGCGGTGTCATCAAAGCTGCGGGCATAGTAGGCGAGCCCCGGGGTGAGGATCGGTTTGGACGGCGACAGCGCATTAACCGCGATGTTGTGGTCGGTCAGATCGAATGCGGCGCACTGGGTCAGGTGCTCGAGCGCGGCCTTGGATCCGCCATACCCGGGCAGCACGCCACCGCTGCGGTCGGCGTACGGCCCATCGCCCGGCAGTCGCGACGCGACCGAGGTGATGTTGATGAGCGAGCCGCCACCCGCCTCGATCATGTCGGGGCACACCATCTGCATCAGCTCGTAGGCCGCGAAGACGGCGATGTCGAAGTGCCGGCGATACGCGTGCAGGGGCGTGCTGACGAATCCCGGCCAGCCTGGCTTGACGGCACCCGACGGCTTGGCGGCAGCCGACGGCTTGGCGGTGCCGTCACGCGGTTGCGCGCCCGGCTTCGGCGGTCGCCCGGGCGCGGTGAAGGCCGCATTGTTGACCAGAATCCCGATGGGACCCAACGCCTCTCGCGCCGACTGCACCAGCCGGGCAACCTGCTCACGGTCGGTCAGGTCCGCCCGGACCGGCAGGGCCCGCCCGCCGGCTGCCTCGATGTCGGCGACGGTCTCGCCGATGGTTCCCGGCAGCCGGTCGTCCCAGACTTCTTCGGTACGCCCGGCGACCGCCACCGCGGCACCCTCGGCGGCCAGGGCCAGCGCGATGGCCCGGCCCAGACCGCGGCTGCCGCCGGTGACGATCGCGGCGCGACCCGCAAGCCGCCCCGTCACCGCCGCACCCCGTGTACGACGATGGCGGTGGTCTGCTCCACCCACGCCTCGTCGAGCTCCTCTTCCGGACGCAGCAGCATCCGCAGCATCGTCGCTCCCCCAATCAACTCGATCAACCGATCGGGATCCACATCGGGATGGGCTTCGCCCCGGTCAACCGCCTCCCGCAGCCGCACCCGCACCGCGGTGAACAAATCCACGAACCGCGACATCACCCGCGCGTTGAGCGCCGGGTCGGCCGTCATGTCGGCAACCAGACCGGGCAACGCGGCACGCACCACCGGGGTGGTGAACACGTCGCGGGTGGCCTCGATCATCATCCGCATGTCGGCGGCGATGTCCCCGGCCGGCGACTCCAGGGCGGTCGGGGCCGTCGGGAACGCGGCCTCGTGCACCAGCTCGGCCTTGCTCGACCACCGGCGGTACAGCGCGGATTTCGTGGTGCCGGCGCGCTCGGCGACCGCGGCCAGGCTGATGTTGGAATAGCCCGTTTGGACAAGCAGTTCCGCGGTCGCCGAAAGGATCGCGGAGTCGATACGCGGATCGCGCGGGCGGCCGGCGCCGGAGGCCTTGTCAAGGCCGGACGGGTCTGCTTTCATAACGCTACCTACCGTATCGTAATTGCCTCAACGAAGGAGGCACCTTATGGCAACAGAACCGGCGGTCGACAACGTCGACCGGCTGCAACGCTCCAGCCGCGACGTCAGCACATTGCCGACGGTCATGTCACGCTGGCTCTCCACCGTACTGCCGGACGCCGCAAATCCCGAGGTGACCGTGGAAAGCGGCGTGGATTCGACGGGCATGTCGTCGGAAACGATCATCCTGACCACCCGCTGGCAACAGGACGGCCGGCCGACCGAACAGAAGCTGGTGGCGCGGGTGGCCCCCACCGCCGAGGATGTGCAGGTCTTCCCGACCTACCGGCTCGACCACCAATTCGACGTCATCCGCAAAGTGGGTGAGCTCACCGACGTGCCCGTGCCCCGGGTGCGCTGGCTGGAGAACACCGGCGACGTCCTGGGCACACCGTTTTTCGTGATGGACTACGTCGAGGGCGAGGTGCCGCCCGACGTCATGCCGTACACCTTCGGCGGCAACTGGTTTGCCGACGCGCCCGCCGAGCGGCAGCGCGAACTGCAGGACGCCACCGTCGGCGTCCTGGCCACGTTGCACTCGATCCCGAACGCGCAGAGCACATTTGGCTTCCTCACCGAGGGGCAATCCGGCGACACCGCGCTGCGCAAGCACTTCAACTGGGTGCGGTCCTGGTATGACTTCGCGGTACCCGACATCGGGCGATCACCGCTACTGGAGCGGACCTTCGACTGGCTGGAGGCCAACTGGCCGGCCGCGGCGGCCGCCGCCGAGCCGGTGCTGCTGTGGGGTGACGCCCGGGTCGGCAACGTGCTGTACCACGATTTCCGGCCGGTGGCGGTGCTGGACTGGGAGATGGTGACGTTGGGTCCGCGCGAGCTGGACGTGGCGTGGATGATCTTCGCGCACATGGTCTTTCAGGAGCTGGCCGGCCTAGCCACCCTGCCCGGGCTACCCGGGGTGATGCGCGAGGAGGACGTGCGCGCCACCTACGCGCGGCTGGCCGGAGTCGAAGTCGGCGACCTGCACTGGTTCTACGTGTACTCCGGCGTGATGTGGGCGTGCGTGTTCATGCGCACCGGCGCCCGGCGGGTGCACTTCGGCGAGACCGAAAAGCCCGACGACGTCGAATCACTGTTCTATCACGCCGGATTGATGCGCAGGCTAATCGGTGAGGGGTTGATCGGCGAGGGCCCAATCGGAGAGGACCAATAATGCTCGGACCGCTCGACGAGTTCCCGGTACATCAGATCCCCCAGCCGATCGCCTGGCCGGGCTCCTCGGACCGCAACTTCTACGACCGCTCCTACTTCAACGCCCACGACCGCACCGGCAACATCTTCGTGATCAGCGGCATCGGCTACTACCCCAACCTCGGGGTCAAGGACGCGTTCCTGCTCATCCGGCGCGGGGATACCCAGACCGCCGTTCATGTTTCGGACGCCATCGATCAAGACCGGCTCAACCAGCACGTCAACGGCTACCGCGTCGAGGTCATCGAACCGCTGCGCAAGCTGCGCCTCGTGCTCGACGAAACCGAAGGCATCGCAGCCGATCTCACGTGGAATGGCCTGTTCGACGTCGTGCAGGAACAACCGCACATCCTGCGCTCGGGCAACCGGGTCACCCTGGACGCGCAGCGCTTCGCGCAGCTGGGCAGCTGGAGCGGGCACATCGTCATCGACGGCGAGCAGATCACCGTCGACCCCGACACCTGGCTGGGCAGTCGCGACCGGTCCTGGGGCATCCGACCGATCGGCGAGGCCGAGCCCGCGGGCCGGCCCGCCGACCCGCCCTTCGAGGGGATGTGGTGGCTCTACGTACCCATGGCATTCGACGATTTCGCCATCGTGCTCATCATCCAGGAAGAGCCCAACGGGTTCCGCTCGCTCAACGACTGCACCCGCATTTGGCGCGACGGGCGCGTCGAGCAGCTGGGCTGGCCCCGAGTCAAGATCCACTACCGCTCCGGGACCCGCATCCCGACCGGAGCGACGATCGACGCCACCACCCGGGACGGGACCCCGGTCCACTTCGACGTCGAGTCCAAGCTGCCGGTGCCCATTCACGTCGGCGGCGGCTACGGCGGCGACTCCGACTGGATCCACGGCACCTGGAAGGGCGAAAAGTTCGCCGAGCGGCTGACGTACGACATGACCGACCCGGCCATCGTCGGCCGCGCGGGGTTCGGCGTGATCGACCACGTCGGCCGCGCGGTCTGCCGCGACGGCGACGGCGAGCCGGTCGAGGGTTGGGGCCTCTACGAGCACGGCGCGCTGGGCCGCCACGACCCGTCCGGGTTCAAGGATTGGCTGACGGTCGCGCCCTAGGTCAGCGGCGGTGATTCAGCGGCGGTAGGCCGCGCCCGGGTGGTCGTCGGGCAGCAGCGGCCCCCCGGCGCCGAGCCGCTGGCGCAGCGTGGAACGCGGCGGCCGCTCGGGGACGCGTCCCCGCCGACGCAGCTCGGGGACAACGAACTTCGCGAAATCGACGAAGGTGCCCGGGGTCGTCACGTAAGCCAGGTTGAACCCGTCGACGTCGGCCTCGGTGACCCACCGCTCGAGTTCGTCGGCCACCTCGGTCGGCGAACCCACCAGCACCGGGCCGCGGCCGCCGATCCCGATCTCGTCGGCCAGCTCGCCCACCGTCCAGGCGCGTTCCGGCGCGGCGGTGGTGAACGAGGCCAGCGCCGAGCGGTTGGCGTCGGTCTCTACGTATTTCAGCGGTTCGCCGGGGTCGAGTTCGGCCAGGTCGACCCCGGTCCAGCCGCCGAACAACGCCAGCGCTGCGGCGGGGCTGACGTACCGCCGGTATTCAGCCAGCTTGGCGACGGCCTCGTCGTGGGTCTCGGCGACCACCGGGGTCACCATGGTGAACACCTTGATCGAGCGTGGGTCGCGGCCCAGCTCGGCGGCGGCGGTCCGCAACGCGCGCACCGGACCGCGAACGATCTGCGGCGTCGGGCCCGAGACGAAGACCGCCTCGGCGTGGGCCGCCGCGAACCGCACGCCCCGCGCCGACGCGCCCGCCTGAAACAGCACCGGGGTGCGTTGTGGCGACGGCTCGCACAGGAACGGACCGGGCACCGAGAAGTAACGGCCCTTGTGCTCGATGTCGTGCACCTTGGCCGGGTCGGTGAAGACGCCTCGCTGCGGGTCGCGCACCACGGCGTCGGCCTCCCACGACCCCTCCCACAGCTTGTAGCAGACCTCGAGGTACTCGTCGGCGATCTCGTAACGCTGGTCGTGCGGGATCTGGGCGTCCAGGCCCAAATTCCTTGCGGCGCTGTCCAAATAGGACGTGACGATGTTCCACGCCACCCGGCCGCCGGTCAGGTGGTCCAGCGTCGAGAGCCGGCGGGCCAGCGCGTAGGGCTGCTCGTAGGTCAGCGACAGGGTGATCCCGAAGCCGAGGCCCTCGGTCACCGCCGCCATCGCCGAGACCGCGGCCGTGGGGTCGTTGACCGGAAACTGGGCGGCGTCGACGACCGCAGCGTCGCGCGAGCCGCCGTACACGTCGTAGACCCCGAGCACGTCGGCGAGAAACAACGCGTCGAATCCGCCGGTCTCCAGGATGCGGGCCAGCTCGGTCCAATAGCCCAGCTCCCGGTACCGGTAGCCCTGATCGTCGGGATGCCGCCACAACCCCGCGGACTGATGCCCGACACAAGCCATGTCGAAGGCGTTGAGAAAGATCCTGCGCGGCGCACTCACCCGATGTCATCCTCACGCGTCTCGCGCGCCGCGTACGCGGCGGCAATCGTGATCGCCGCCAGCACCGCGAAGTACGCCACGATCAGCCACGGCCGGCCACCGCCGACCACCAACAACGACGCGGCGATCAACGGCGCGAACCCTCCCGACAGTACGGCACCGATCTGATAACCCAGCGACGCGCCGCTATAGCGGACCCGGGTGCCGAAGAGTTCGGCGAACCAGGCCGCCTGCGGACCATACATCGCGTCATGAACAACGTTGACGCCGAACACGATTGCCAGCACGACCCATAGCGCCGACCCGCTGCCGGCGGCCAGGAAGAACAACGCCAGGGCCACGACCCCGGCCAGCGCGCCGAACAGATACGGTGGCCGCCGCCCCACCCGGTCCGATAGCAGCGCCCAGCCCGGCGTGCTGAGCAACCCGAGCGCCGAGGAGACCAGCACCGCGATCAGACCCACCGCGCTGCCCTTGCCGAATGAATCCTGAAGATAGCTGAGCGAATACGTCGTCAACAAGACGAAAAGCCCGATCTGCGACAGCCGCAGTCCCGTGGTGATGACCACGTTGCGCGAGTCCGTGCGCAGCACCTCCACTATCGGCAGCCGGGCCAGCTCGTCGCGCCGCTTGAGCCGCTCGAAGATTTCCGCATCGGTCAGCTTTAGCCGGACGAACAGGCCGATGCCGACCAGAAAAACGCTGAGCAGGAACGGGATTCGCCACCCGTAGGTGAGGAAGGCCGGCCCGGTGACCTTGCGCGCGAGGAAGAACACCGAGGTCGCCAACAGCATGCCGGCCGGCGAGCCCAACTGGGTGAAGCTGCCGAACAATCCGCGACGATCGGGCGGTGCGTGCTCCACCGAGAGCACGGCGGCGCCACCCCATTCGGCCCCCACGGCCAGGCCCTGCACCACCCGCAGGGTCGCCAGCAGCGCCGGCGCCAGCAGCCCGGCCGCGGCATAGGTCGGCAGCGCTCCGATCGCGGTGGTGACCAGACCCATCACCACCAACGCGCCCACCAGAACCGCCTTGCGGCCCAACCGGTCGCCGAAGTGCCCCGACAGCACCGCACCGAGGGGCCGGGCCCCGAATCCGGCGGCGTAGGTCGCGAACGAGGCCAGTGTCCCCGCGGTCGATGAGATATTCGGGAAGAAAAGCGGTTTGAAGACCAACGCCGACGCGGTCGCGTACAGGTAGAAGTCATACCACTCGATGGTGGTGCCGATCATGCTGCCCAGGGCCACGGTGCGCAGGTTCGGCGCGGTGCCGGCGACCACGGCTGAACTGGCAGGACTGGCGGCAGAACTGGTGACGGGGCTTTCGGAAAGCACGTGGTGGCAGCGTAATTAACATAGCGAGCTAGGCATATGTTTGCCATCGCCGTGAGCCAAACGCCGGCGACCAGCTTGCAAGAAATTGCCATGAAATGCGCAGAAATGCGGTTCACTAGACCGCGTGTCGAATCCGCCGCGCATTGTCGACGTTGTCGTCGTCGGTGCGGGCTTCGCCGGACTCGCCGCGGCGCGCGAGCTGGCACGGCAAGGCCACGATGTGGCGGTTTTCGAGGGCCGCGACCGCGTCGGCGGACGGTCCCTGACCGGCAGCGTCGCCGGATTGCCGGCCGATCTAGGCGGCACGTTCGTCGGGCCGACCCAGGACGCCGTACTGGCGATGGCCGCCGAACTCGACGTCCCGACCACCCCGACGCATCACGACGGCAAGAACCTGATCCATTGGCGCGGGTGGACGCACGCGTATCACGGCACCATCCCCAAGCTTTCGCTGACCGGCCTGCTGGATATCGGCCGGCTGCGCTGGCAATTCGACAGGATCGCGCGCAGCGTCCCGCTGGCGGCGCCGTGGGACGCCCGCCGCGCGCGTGAACTCGACGGCCTGTCGCTCGGCGGCTGGTTGCGCTCGGTGCGTGCGACGGCTTCCTCGCACGACCTGCTGGCGATCGTGGCGCGGGTGACCTGGGGATGCGAACCCGACGACGTGTCGATGCTGCACGCCGCCCGCTACGCGCACGCGGCCGGCGGGCTGGACCGGCTGCTCGACGTCGAGGACGGCGCCCAACAGGACCGCTTCCCCGGTGGCACGCAACAGATCGCCGAGGCGGCGGCCGCCGAACTGGGCACCCGGGTGGTGCTCAACGCCCCGGTGCGGCGGATCGAGCGGCACGGCGCGGGCGTCACCGTCACCACCGACCTCGGCGAGACCGAGGCCGGGTTCGTCATCGTCGCCATCCCGCCGGCTCACCGCGCCTCCATCGAGTTCACTCCCCCGCTGCCCGCCGAGTACGAGCAACTCGCCCGGCACTGGCCGCAGGGCCGGCTCAGCAAGGCCTACGCCGCCTACTCCACGCCGTTTTGGCGGACCAACGGGTTTTCCGGGCAGGCGCTGTCCGACGAGGGCCCGGTCTTCATCACGTTCGACGTCAGTCCGCACCCGGACGGACCGGGCATCCTGATGGGTTTCGTCGACGCCCGCTCGTTCGACTCGCTACCCAGCGATCAGCGTCGCCGCGACGCGTTGCGCTGCTTTGCAACGCTTTTCGGAGACGACGCGCTCAAGCCCCTGGACTACGTCGATCACCGTTGGGGCGCAGAGGAATTCGCGCCGGGCGGCCCCACCGCCGCGGTGCCGCCGGGATCGTGGACCCGGTTCGGGCCGTGGCTGCGCGAACCGGTCGGGCCGATCCACTGGGCCGGCACCGAAACCGCCGACGAGTGGACCGGTTTCCTCGACGGGGCGATTCGCTCCGGGCAGCGCGCGGCCGCGGAGATCACCGCGCTGCTATGAGCTGATCCGGCGGGTGGCCGCGTTGCGCATCGCCGTTTCGGCGAGCGCGCGCAGCTGGCGGTTCACCTCGCGGGGGTGTTCGAGCATCGAGCAGTGCCCGCCGGGCAGTTCGACCAGGTCGATCAGGTTGGGCACGCTGCGCGCGATCCTGCGGGACTGGCTGATCGGGGTGAGCCGGTCGCGTTCGCTGCCGATGACCAACGTCGGGACGGTCAATCCGTCCAGGTCGAGATAGCGCGACCCGAGAGACGCGACCAGCGCCCTCGCGCACCCCGCCCGTCCGGCCGGTGAGGTGTTCTCGAAGAGCTCGTAGACGAGCCTGGCGATGCCCGGATCGGCGTCTCGTCCGGTGGCCAGCATCGCCACCACATAGCGGCTCGGGATGCGGGCGGGACCGGGCACCGCGAATCCACCGAACGCATTGATCAGGGTGCGGCCGGCCAGAACCCGGGCCGGCGACAACCCGTAGGGCACCGGCAACAGCTGCACCTTGCGGATCAGATCGCCGGTGGTGGTGTTGATCAGCGCGACCGCGTCCGCGCGCCGGGGAACCTTGTGGCGGTAGCGCTCCGACCACGCCGCGATGGTGATGCCGCCCATCGAGTGGCCGGCCACCACGGCGCGTTCGTGCGGCGCCAAGGTCGCATCCAGCACCGAATCCAGGTCGGAGGCAAGGTGTTTGATGCTGTAATTGTTGGCTCGCGGCACGCCACTGCGGCCGTGGCCTCGATGATCGAAGGCGATCACCCGGTAGTCGTGGGACAGGTCGGCGATCTGATACGCCCACGCCCGGATGGCGCAGGTGATGCCGTGCGTCAAGACGATCGGATAACCGTCGGGCGGCCCGAACACCTCCGCGTGCAACCGGGTGCCGTCGGCCGCCCGGACCGTGACGGTCTCACTGGGCGGCAGCCGGTCGGGGAACGGGTCAACCGGGCGGGCCGATCGTCGAGCACTCATCACCGCTCCCCCCTCCAACGCGGCGCCGTTGCCGCAGCTAAGGATGGGACGATTTTATCCCTAAGTTCGGTTCGCTTTTGGTAAATCCGGCAAACGATTCTTATGAGACGCTTAGACTCGTGTCGGGGTTGTCGCGCCGGGCATTCTTCGCGGCCGCGACCGGCGTGGCCGGTGGCGCGCTGGCCGCCGGGTGCGCACCGAACCAACCGACACCCGCCACGGGCCGCCCGTCCGCTCGGCCGGCGCCGGACACCACCTCGATCCTCGTCGTCGGCGCCGGGATGGCGGGTTTGTCGGCCGCCCGCAGCCTTGCCGACGCCGGGCGCCCGGTTCGCGTCATCGAAGCCCGCGACCGCATCGGTGGCCGGGTCTGCACCGACCGCGGCTGGGGCACGCCCCTGGAGCTGGGCGCCTCGTGGATCCACGGCACGACGGACAACCCGCTGACCGAGCTGGCCCGCCGGGCGCGATCGCAACTGGTAAGCACCGACTATTACGGGTGGGTCAGGCTCGCGGTCGATCCCGCGCTACAGCCGCTGGATTACCAGAGCGCAACCTGGCGATCGTTTGTCGAACGGGCGCGCGGTCTGCGCGACGCGACAAGCCTGGGCGCCGCGGTGCAAGCCGCCGCCGACGGCGCACGGCTGTCCGCATCCGACCGCGCCCAGCTGGCCTTCTATCTGACCACCGAGATCGAGGACGAATACGCCGCCGACGCGAATCAGCTTTCGGCCGCCACCTTCGACAAGGGTGATTACGCCGGCGGCGACCAGGACGTCATCATCAACGGCTATGACGCCCTGCCCAATTCGCTTGCCGAGGGGCTGACCATCGAACTCAACACGCCGGTCACCGCGATCGTGCAACGCGATGACGCAGTCATCGTGCGGGCCAAAGACAAGTCGTTTCGGGGTCCGGCCGCGATCGTCACCGTTCCCCTCGGCGTGCTGAAATCCGGTGCGATCGCCTTCGATCCGCCGCTGCCCGACGCGCACGCCCGGGCCGTGACCGCCCTGGGCTTCGGCGCATTGTCCAAGAGCTTCTTTCGCGTGGACCAGCGAACGTGGAAGGTAGACAACGCTTTTTACCAGTACCTCGGGCCCGAAGGCGGGCTGTGGTCACAGTGGTTCACCCTGCCCGGTGATGCGGGCCCAATCGTGTTGGCGCTCAACGGCGGCGAGCGCGGGCGATTCGTGGAGTCGCGCGCGCCCGGGGACGTGCTGGCCAGCGCGCTGCCCGTGGCCCGCCGGCTCTTCGGCGACAACATCTCGCTGACCGAGGTCCGGACCTCGAACTGGACCGTCGACCCGTACGCCCTCGGCGCCTATTCGTTTCACCCGCCCGGCTCCGGCCTCGACGACCGGCGCCGGCTACAGCAACCGATCGGTGACCGGCTTTACCTGGCGGGTGAGGCGGTGGGCGTCGACAATCCGGCCACCGCCGCGGGCGCCCAAGCCAGCGGGCGCTATGCCGCCGATCAGCTCCTGCATCGACTGAACGGTTGACCCGGCCGGCTTGGCCGTCAGGAGGATGCGGCCTGCTGCCTCAGCGTGGTGTGCGGGCTTTGGCCATAGGTCTGCCGATAGAGCACCGCGAATCGACCGGTGTGCGCGAAGCCCCACCGCTGGGCGATCTCGGTAACGGTCGAGGCGGGGGTCGTCGCTGTCATCAGCTCTTGATGGGCGCGGCTGAGCCGGACGCGGCGCATGTATTCGGTCGGAGTCGTGTCGAGCTGTCGCCGAAAGAGGTACTGCACCGCCCTGGGGGTCAGGTGCACCGCCGCCGCGACCTCGTTGATGCCGATGTCTTCGGCGGTGTGGCGGTGGATGAAAGACACTGCCTCCTTGAGGGTTTCGGGCAGGGCGAGATCGCTGGCCGGGTCGTGTTCGGTGAGGTTGGACGGGTAGCACTCGAGCAGCGCACCGGCCACCAGGTTGGCCATACCCGCCGCGATCCGCGGCTGCGCGGCGGTGTCGGCGGAAGTCAACGTCGCCACCACATAGTCCAGGGCTCGGTGCCATGCCCGCACGGCCGCACGGGAGCGCGGGCGCCAATTCAAGAACCGGGTCTGCTGCCCCAGCGACGAATGCCAGTCCGCGGCGACTCTCTGCAACGCTTCCGCCTCGACCTTGATCACGTCGAAACGCGCGCTATTGCAGTGCAATACGCACGACATGCCATGCGCGACGAGAATGGGGAAGTCCGTGGTCGCCAGCGGACCGCCCGCGACGCTCAACGATCCCGCACGCGGCTGGACCACCACGATGGTGTCGGATGCCGGGATCTCGAGGGTCGAACGACCCTGGATCATCACCTCATCGACCGTCAACAGACCGGCATCACTGCGCCGATGTGACATCGCGGCGTGAGTGGTGAGCCCGGAGATGCGCCAGCCCGGTTGATACGCGCCGGCGAAGAACCGCCGCGCGGCCTGTGCGTCGACAGTGCGAAACTGCTTGTATTGCACAGCGGCTGGGCGGAACGCCGGTTCGGACTCACGGCCGAGCACCGGACGTGCGGGACAATAACCGGACCCGGGCCCCTCGTCCGATTCCCCGACGAGCCCCACTGCCGGCTTCGCGGGTTTGCGGCCGGCCTCACTCGTCACGGTGGTCATGGCCGGCCTGGATGCTTTGCGTTCGGGCCTCGCATCATTGCCTCATCGCGCCGTCGATGGTGCAGCGATCCGGTCCTGCGGCCCGACGGTTTCGTAAATATTCAGTGTGTCGAGCGCAATTCGCGGCCACGCGAACCGCGATACGGCGCGGCTACGGCCCGACGAACCCATGCTCTTAGACTGAAAGCGCTGGCCGAGAAGCCTTCTCGCCGCCGCGGCCAACGCGACGGGATTCTCCGGCGGCACCACCAGACCGGTGATGTCGTCGAGCACGACGTCGGCCAGCACACCCACGCTGGCCGCGACCACCGCCACCCCGCTGGACATGGCCTGCAACACGGCGGTGGCCCGGGGCGGTTGACGGGGCGTGCATGCCACCATGTCGGCGGACCGGATGAACTTGGGCAGTTCGGCATCGGCGACCCGGCCGGCGAAGCGCACCCGGTCGTCCACACCCAGCTCCGACGCGAGACGTTGCAGCTGCGCACGTGCATCGTCGTGGCCGCTGCTATTGGCGTCATTTTCGACGATCAGCAATTCGGCGCCGCGCACCTTGGGCAGCGCACGGATTGCGATATCGAGACCATTGCACCACAACGGATTTGGCGCCACCAGCAGGATACGTTGCAGCCCGTTACGCGATACTGCCGGACCAGTCGGACTGTAGCGCTCGGCGTCAACACCGCACGTCAAAGTGGACACCCTGGCCCGGCGGTGACGCAGTCGGGTCAGCGCATCGGCGTCGACGCTGCTCTCACCCGTCACCCAGGTAGCGCTGCGCGCCAGGAGCGGTTCCACGCGCTCCCGTTCGTTCCGTTCCGCCCCGGCGTGGCCACGCGATGTCGCGGCCAACCCCAAAAAGGTCTGCACGGTCGGGATGTGTCGACGGCGCGCGGCCAGCTGGGCGGCCAAGCCGCCCAGCCAGCCGTAGGCGTGCACGACGTCTGGAGGCTCGGTCGACCAGATTCGGTCCAAAGTGGCCGCCCACTCCCCCACATCGGGCAGCACGTCAACCGGTGATGCCGCCTTGCGGGGACCGACGGGAACCGAGATGCGGTGGTAATTGGCCTCGGCGGCCACTTGCGCGGAACGCCGGCTGGCTCGTCGCAGGCAGATAGTGGCGTTGTGGCCCTGGGCCGCCAGCGCGGCGCATAGCTGCTCCGGGTCCTCCCCGACGACGTCGTCGCCACTGACAATTGCCACCCTCAACTGCTATTCCCTCCGCGCCACCGTCCTTCTGCCAACACCAGATGGCATACCCTGCGCGGAAATCGCGAAACGGCTGCGACGGCCTCTTCGCCTGCAGGCCCGAGGTTCGCCACGTGGACTAGAGGTAAGCGCTAAACCGGGATCGCCCGGGACTGCGGCGTGGGTCGGCAAGGTGGAGACTTGAGGGATGCAGACTCACGGGCACGGCACCGCCGTTGAGCTGGTGGCGCTGCTGGCGTCGGCGGGTGGCCTGGAAGCCCTGTCGACGGTCTTGCGCGATCTGCCCCCGGACTTTCCGGCCGCCGTCGTCGTGCAACAACACCTGGGGGGCCACACCAGCGTCCTGCCCACCATCCTGGGCCGACTGACGGATTGTCCGGTCGGCTGGGCGCGCCAGGGACAGGCCCTCACACCGGGACAGGTGGCGGTCTGCCCGCCGGGAATGCTGTTGGAAGTCACCGTCGATGCCCACTTCCGGCTGCACAGCGGGGTCAACCACGGGACCCAGGGGTCGGACGTGCTGCTGACGTCCATGGCCAGTTCGTACGGACCGAGGAGCGTTGCCGTGGTGCTGTCGGGGTCGGGACACGACGGGGCGGCGGGCACCGTCGCGATGAAGGATGCCGGTGCCATCGTCATCGCCGAAAGTCCGGCGACGGCGCAGTACCCGTCGATGCCGCTAGCCGCCGCGCGCGCCGGCGCCGACCTGGTGTTGGACATCGACGAAATCGGGCAGGTCTTGGTCGGCATCGTCGGTGGGGCACCGCTACCCCAACAGCGGAAATCACCGGCACCCCAGGCTATGGACGTCGGCGCGGCCATTGCCACCACCTACGGCGTTCTCGACGGCTTACCCCCGAAGTTTGGCAGCAACACTGCGGCGGCCCGGGGCGAGCTCGCCCGACGGCGGGCGGCAGAACTGCAACGCAGGCGGCGGGAGCTAACGGTGGGATTGGGCGCCACGCAGGAGACGGTTGCCTTGGCTCGACGCAGGGCCCAGGAATCACGGTCCCGCGCGCAACTAGCTCATCAGGCCGCCGAGGAAGCATCCGTCCGGTGGCCGAATCGGTTGTCGCACCACCAGATCACGGGTAACTAACCGACAACCTCCATCAGCAGCAGCGCCCCGCCAACCGTCCCCTCGCTGGAGCGGAACGACGTGCACGTGATGCGCACCGTGGCCGGACGGCCACGCCGGTTGACGGCGTCCACCACCACGTGACCGGGGCTCTCCGGGTCGACAAAAGCGTTGCCGATCAAGGGCCGCACGGCATCAAGCGGCAGGCCGATGTCCAGGTTGGTCAGCCTTGACCCCGTCGCTTCGTCGGCCCGCAGCCCCCAGAGCTCCTCACAGCCGCGGTTCCACAGGATCACCTTCATTTCCCGGTCGACCACCACCATGCCCATCCGAACCGAGTCGATCAGCGAATCCTGGAAATGCTTGGCTTCGTCCAATTCCAGGCTGCGCTCGCGCAACATCTCGTTGATGGTGTGCAGTTCGTCGTTGGTGGACTGCAGCTCCTCGTTCATGGTCTCGAGTTCTTCGTTGGTCGACTGCAGTTCCTCGTTGGTGGTCTCGAGTTCCTCGACCGTGGATTGCAATTCCTCGTTGGTGGTCTCGAGTTCCTCGTTAGTGGATTGCAGCTCTTCGTAAGCCGCCTCGAGTTGCCGATTGGTTTGGACGACCTTGTCCAGCAGCGCGCGCGTCGCGGTGACGTCGAAGAACACGATCGACACCCCGAGCAAGCCGTTCTCGGCGTCGACGAGGGGGTTGACGTGGATCTCGAACCACACCGTTTCGGCACCCGGCCGCTGCCACTTGACGTCCTGGATCCGCGCCGAGCGCCGCTCCACCTTGGCCTGCTCCAGATATGCACGAAGCTCCACCGGACGGTAGGACACCTCGAGATCGCGCAGCAGCCGGCCGATGTCGCGGGCCGAGAGCCCGAAGATGGTCTCGGCCTGCTGGTTGATCATGGCGACGGTGTCCTCGCCGGTGACCACGATCTGGGCCACCGGACTGGCGCGAAATGCCAAGTCGCGCACCGTCGTCAACCCCGGCAGGTCCACGTTGCGCTCGTAGAACGCCGCATTGGGATCGTAGCGATCCACTCCGCCGTGAGTTCCGGCCACCTTGCGAAAGATCCGGTGTTTGAGGTTCACCGGAGTGAATCTTTCTCCGTGGCTGAGCAACATCTCGGCGTGCCCGAGAAACAGCGTGCCCTGCGGGGAGAGGGCGAAATGCAGACGGCCCAACACGTTTCGTTGCGTCTCCGCGTTGAGATACATCAGGCTGTTGCGGCACACCAGCAGATCCACGCGCGAGATCGGCGCGTCCTTGACCAAGTCGTTGCGGCCGAAGATCACCGCGCGCCGCAGGTCCTTGTGAAAAGCGTAGCGGCCGTTGAGCTGTTCGAAATAGCGCCCCAACAGATCCGGCGGTACGGATTCGACCGCCTTGGCGTCGTAGGAGGCGGCCCGCGCCTCGCTGAGCGCGTCCTCGTCGACATCGGTGGCGTAGATCTTGACCCGTTCCCGGAACCCGTCCGGTCCTAATGCCTCGGCGAAGAGCATGGCCAGCGTATAGGCCTCCTGCCCCGAGGCGCAGCCGGCACTCCACACCCGAATCGGATCGGCGGGGCCGCGCTCGGCCAGCAACCGCGGTATGACCTCGGCGCTGATGAACTCCCACGCATCGGGGTCACGGAAGAACGAAGTGACGTTGATCAGGATGGTGTTGAACAGCGCGGTGAATTCATCGGAACTGGCCTGCAGGAAATCGAGGTAGTCGTCGAACGCGGCGTAGCCCGCCTGGTCCATCCGGTGCCGGACGCGCCGCATCAGTGAGGTGCGCTTGTAGCCGGTGAAGTCGAATCCGCGCGAATCCCGCATATACCGCAACAGGGCTTCGAAAGCCTCGTCAGTCGTGGATTCCATGCACGTCCCGTCGATAACGATTTACCGAAGGACATGAACACTACTCGCGGTCAGAACTGGTTTTCCTGACCGATCAAAGCCCACACGGTTTTGCCCGACGACGTCGGGGTCGCGCCCCACGCCCGGCACAACGCGGCGACGATGGCCAGCCCAGAGACGATGTCGGCGCCGAGGGCGGCGTCTTCGTGCCGCCCGGGCAGGCGAGAACTGTTGTCCTCCACGGCGACCGTGACGGTGTCTTGGTAGCTCTCGACGATCAACACCGGTGCACTCCGCGTGTGGTCGAGAACGTTTTCGACGAAGACGGTGGCCAGCGTGGCAGCGACCGGGATCACCTCGCCGATGTCCCACTGGGTGAGCCATTCGCCGATCACACTGCGCGCAACCTCGAGGCTGCTGATGTTTCGTGCCAGGCTGGCGCGGGCCCGGCGTCGCACCCGCAGGGACTGACTCGCCACGGCGTCCAGGGCGATCTCGCGGGTGGCATGTATCGGCACATACCGGGTCACCCCGGCCGAGCTCATCGCGCGCCGCACCTGCGGGGCGGAAGCAACCAGCAGGATCGGCACATCGGGCCAGACGCTGACGTGCCAGCGAGCGCTGGTGAACACCGTCCACGCGGAGGCCGATGGCGCATGCAGGCCGTTGATGTCGACAATCACCGCGCGGGGTTCGTCGATCGCGGCCTTGATGACCGCGTCACGGATGGTCCGATAGGTCGAGCTGTCGAGTACCCCCGCCACGGTCAGGATCGGCAGGTCTTGAGACGTCTCCCGCTCGATCCGGACAGTCGGTCGGTCGCCGGTCATCCAGCTTCACCCTCTTGCTGGGCGGTGGTCGAGAGCCGGTCGCTGAGCAGGGTCAGCGCGCGCTCGGTCTCCTCCGCAATCGCCGTGTAGCGCCGCACGAGCAGCTCGGTTCCAGCTTTGGCGGCCATGCCCCGGGCCAGCCTGGCCTTTTCCTGCAGGCTGCGCACCGCGATCCACATCGCCCCCTCGAGTTCGGTGTCCCGCGCGCCCAGCAGGGCCTCGGCCGTCCACGCGTGGCCCACCTGGCAGCGGAAATTGCCCTCGCTGACGGAAACCAGCGAGCCATTGCAGTCGGGGCAGGTGTAGCCCGACGGTGATCCCAGTTTCTCGGTATCCAAATCGGTCGCGAACCGCGACATCATGGCGATGCGGTTCTCGAGCTCCATCGCGGAGTCGCGCTCCATGTCGGAATCCTCTATCTCTCGGTGCGACAGCTCTTTGAGGACCGCGCCGATGCCGGCCGCCGGCGACTGCCGATCCACCACGCCGGCATCAACGGCGTTGGTCGGCATCGCCGGGAACAACGCGTCCTCGGGTGACTGGCCGATGGTGGTTCCGCCGCGCGAACGGATGGCGCCCAGTCCCAGCACGCCGTCGTCGAGCACGCCGGAGAGCAACACGCCGATCGCGCGGGGCCCGAAGTTCAATGCCACCGAGCGAAACAAGGCATTGATCGCCGGGCGGTGGCCGTTCTCGGTCGGCCCCTGGGTCAGCAGCACGCGATGATCGGCGACCAGCAGATGGCGGTCCGGCACACCGACGTAGATGCGGCCGGGCTCCAGCGCTGCGCCGTCTTGGGCAGCTACCGCCGGCAGCGGACCGCTGCGGTCGATGATGCGGGCGAGGATGCTGGGCGCACCCGCGGGCACATGAAGCACCATCAGATACGCGTACGGCACGTCCGGCGAGAGGCCGGCGGCGAGGTTGGACAGCGCTTCCACGCCGCCGGCCGATGCGCCGATCGCCACCACGCCTTGCAGGGCGCCGACCTCAGCCGTCTGAACCACCACTTTCGACTACCCCTATCGATGGTAGGTAATCGGCCGGCCGCTGAATAGCGGCCGCCGACGAGCTGCCCGACCGGTTCGTCGAGGACTTCGCCGCCGCCCTGGCGCGGCACCGCTGCTGGGAACGGCGCACGGACCCGGTGCCGGCCTGCGCAGGTTTTTGAACCGGCCGAGGCGGGCACTACTGACGAAGATGTCTGTGGACAGGAGGATGAATCATGCCGCGTTCCTCGATCAAGAACGAAAAGATGTATCAGGACTTGCGCAAGAAGGGCGACTCCAAGGAGAAGGCCGCGCGCATCTCGAACGCCGCCGCCGGCCAGGGCAAGTCGAAGGTCTCCCGCAAGGGCGGCAAGTCGGGGTCTTACCAGGACTGGACCGTGCCGGAGCTCAAGAAGCGCGCCAAAGAGCTTGGCATGTCCGGCTATTCGAGCCTGAGCAAGGACAAACTGGTCGCCAAGCTGCGGAATCACTGACCCGTCAGGCCGAGTCGGTCGACCAGTACCAGAAACGCGACCGCGTAGTCGTTGTCGACGGTCTGCGCCCGAATGGCTTCCCAGTCCAGACGTTCGCGCACCGCGCGGACCGCGGGCAGCAATTTGGCGAAGTCGCAGTGGTGCTCGCCCAGCGAGCGCAGCTGTTGGACCAGCACCATGGTGGGAGGCAACACCGGCATGCGGATCGCCAGCACGTCGCGTTGTTCGGCCCTGTTCAGCGTGTCGGCGTCCACGGGCACGCCATTGATGCGATGCAGGATATCCACGAGTACGCCAGCGGTGCGGGCCTTGAACAACCAGTCCTCCGGCGGGCGTTCGATGGCGAATCCGGCGTCGGCCAAAGCGGTGACGGCGGCGTCCACGTCGGTCTCGCTCACCACCAGGTCCACGTCGTGACTGGGTTCCGGTGCGCCGTAAGCCCATAGCGCATAACTGCCGGCCAAGGCGAAGGGTGGCCCCTTCTCCTTGAGCGCCGAGGCGGCGCCCCGCAGCGCATCTCGCAACGGCGTGGCGCAGGCGGATCCGTCGGTGTGGGTGTCGGTGGCGGCCATGGTGTTTAGGTCATACCCGGCGAACGGGCGAGGCAACCTGGGGCGGTCGCTGAAGCCGTTTAACTTGCGGCTAATCGGGAAATCTTGGGGTTATGTCAACCGCCGTGCCATGCGCATATGACGGTGCAGCCGTCGTGATCCCCGTCCACAACGAACGAGCAAAGCTGCCTGCGTGTCTGCGCGCGGTACTGACTGCCGCCCTGTGTGCGCCGATCCCGGTGCAGATCGTGGTGGTGCTCGACGGTTGTGATGACGGCAGCGACGAACTGGCCGGCGACTACGGCCCCGATGTGCATTTCCTCAAGGTAGACGTGCACAATCCCGGCACGGCCCGAGCCGTCGGGTTCGGTTATGCGCGCTCCCTGTTCAGCGACGATGCCAACTGCTGGTTTGCCACCACCGACGCCGACGGTCGAGTCGACCCGCGCTGGCTGACCCATCAGCTGAAGTCCGGCGCGGAGATGGTCGTGGGCGTCGTGCGGTACTACGAGGCCGGCGCCGGACACCGGGAAAGCCACCACGAGTTGGTCGGCGGCGACATGGGCTTCGACGCGCGGGCGTATTGGCATGTCGGTGGCTTTCGTACCCTGCCGACCGGTGAGAAGACCGACTTGGTCGAGCGGTTCGAAGCCGCGGGCCACCGCATTCATCGACACACCGAACTGTCTGTGATCACACCGGCGCGGACCGAGGCTCGGGCCCTGCACGGATTCGCCCACCTCAGGCCGTTGGGGAGATCGGCGGCGGGTGATTGCGCGTGACGGCGGGGTTGGTTGAGCACTGGCTGGAGTCCGGACGACTCGAGTTACCCCTTCCCGCCTCCGGTCGCACCGCCGAACGCTGGCAACGCCTGGCGCGCCTCGCCGAGGAGAACATCGTGGCGGCCAGGATCGCCGAAGCCCACGTCGACGCGGTGGCGATACTTCACGAGCTGGGCGGCAAGCCACCCGAACCGGGTCAGCTGTGGGGCGTGTGGGCGGCCGAAGCCCCCGACGCCGTGCTGACGGCCACCGACGTCGACGGCGCCTTCACCCTGAGTGGCACCAAGGTGTGGTGCGCGGGTGCGGGGTTCTGCACCCACGCACTGGTGACTGCGCGACTGGCGGATGGCACCCGCGGCCTGTTCGCGGTCACCGCCACCGACCCGACCGTCAAAGCGTTGCCGAGCACGTGGTGGAACGCCGGTATGGCGGGCAGTGACACCAGGCCGGTTCAGTTCACCAATGCCCAGGCCGTCGCCGTGGGCGACCCCGGGGCCTACCTGGACCGCCCCGGCTTCTGGCATGGCGCCATCGGTGTCGCCGCCTGTTGGCTGGGCGGCGCGCGCCGGGTCGCCGACCCGCTGTACCGTTGCGCCGCAAGCCAATCCGCCGACGCTTATTCGCTGGCGCATCTGGGCGCCGTGGACGCCGCGCTCGCCGCCGGTGACGCGATTCTGACCGCAGCGGCGAGCCAGATCGACGACGACCCGTTCGACCGGGCCGGCACCGCGCAGCTGTTGGCCCGCAGGGTGCGCACGGTGGTGGAACACGCGGTCGACGAAGCCATCACCCGCACCGGGCGGGCGCTGGGCCCGGGCCCCCTGTGTCAGGATGGGCGGCACGCGCAGCGGGTCGCCGATCTGAGCATCTACATCCGCCAAAGCCACGCGGAGCGAGACCTCGCCGAGCTCGGGCATCTGGCGGGCCAGCAGGCGACGAGGGACCCATGAAAACCCTGCCGGCGGGCAACTGCGCCAGGTTTGCGGCCAAGCCGCTGACGCACAGCGGCACTCCAGCGCCGTTGTGGCTGGCCGAGTTTCAGGAGCGGCCCCTGCCGGCGCTGGATCTGACGGAGTGCAAGAACCTGGTCGTGGTGGCCCCGCACCCCGATGACGAAACCCTGGGCTTGGGTGCCATGATCACCCAGCTGGCCGCGGCGGGGGCGCGAATTCACGTGGTCTGCGCCAGCGACGGCGGCGCCGCACGCCCTGGAGCGTCGGCCTCGGAGCGTCTTCGCATGGAAACCATCCTTCGATACGAATCACGCAGGGCAACAAACCTTTTGAACGTCCCTCCCCCGATGTTGCTGGGTTTGCCCGACGGCGAGCTGACAGACCACGAGGACAAGCTCACCGAGACGCTGACCGAGGTCCTCCAAGCGGCCGGCCCCGCGACCTGGTGTGCGGCCACCTGGCGCGGTGACGGCCATCCCGATCACGAAGCCGTGGGGCGCGCGGCCGCGACCGCGTGTGAGCGCACCGGAGCCACGCTGCTGGAATATCCGATCTGGATGTGGCACTGGGCGATTCCGGCCGACACGGCGGTGCCCTGGGACCGGGCCCACTCGGTGCGCACGCCCGGCTGGGCGATGGAGCGCAAACGTCGCGCCGCGCAATGCTATCGCAGCCAATTCGCTTTCAGCGCAGGCGAATCAGCGCCCATACTGCCGGGCTTCGTGCTTTCGCGACTGCTCACGGTGGGCGAAGTCGTATTCCGGTGACCGCGTCGCCCCGGTGACTGCATGACCGCGAAAGTGGGTAGTTGAAGGCCTATGCGCGTGGCGACTTTCAACATCCTGCACGGTCGCACCGTCGGTGATCGCGTGGTGGTTGACCGGCTGCGTGAGTGCGTGCGCCGCCTCGATCCCGACGTGCTGAGCCTGCAAGAGGTCGACTGTGATCAGCCGCGGTCCGAGCGCGCCGACCTGACCGCCGCGGCGGCCGAAGCCATGGGAGCGGTCGAACACCGGTTCGTGGCGGCCATTTCCGGCACACCGGGGGCGACCTGGATGGCCGCCACCGGCCGCGAACAGCCGGGTACCGCGGCCTATGGGATCGCGCTGTTGTCTCGCTACCCGGTGGCCAGTTGGCAGGTGCTGCGGTTACCGCGGATTCCCATGCGGTTCCCCATGTACCTGCCCGGTCCCAACCGGGTGATGGTCGTGGACGAGGAGCCACGGGCGGCGGTCATCGCGCAGTTGCGCACCCCGATGGGCCGGCTGACGGTGGCCAACACGCACCTGTCGTTCGTTCCAGGGTGGAATCGGCGCCAGTTGCGCAGGGTGATCGACGACCTGCGCGGCTTCCCGGGCCCGCGGCTGTTGACCGGCGACTTGAACATGACCCCCAAAACGGTGCGCCGCTGGTCCGGCATGCGGGCGCTGGCCGCGGCGCAGACGTTTCCCGCGGACAGTCCCCACCGCCAGCTCGACCACATCCTGACCGACGATCCCCGGCTGCGCGGCGGCGCCGTCGAGGCGGACCTGATGACCATTTCCGACCACCGTCCGCTGGTGGTGGACCTGCACCGGGACTGAACCCGTTCAGTCTTCTTGAGCGCCAGCCGATCTCATCGCCACCAGCACACGCTCGACGTCGGCCGTGCTGGGCATCGCGTCGGTGACCCCGATGATGGCCACCCCGACATCTGCGTGGTCGATCCCGAGGCGCCTGGGCGTGAGCAGCTTGCGGGCGATCGCGGTGACTTCGTCGTCGGTCACGCGCCGTGGCAGCAACGCCAACAGCGGCGCGTAGCCGACGTCGGGCGCGCCCCTGGGGCGGCCCGCACGCAGAAACGCGATCATGCTCGATACCCGCTGTCCCAGGCTCATCCGCCACCCCGCTCGTCCGCACGCCACCCGCCAAAAGCGGCTCAAGCCGGGGAATAGCCCGGCGGGACGGCTTGAAACCAGTCGAATGGCGATCGCCGGCATAGCCTGGGCGCGCGCAAGGGGCCCGGCCCGACGATCGGACCGGGCCCCTTGCGGGGTGGCCTACTGGTTCTTCTTCTGGCGCTCTTCGGCAGCGTCCGCGCCGGCCCGCGCCGACTCGGCTTCGGCTTCCTTCTTGCCCGCATCGCGTTGGGCGTCCGCCTTGTCCTGCTGGGCCTGGCCCTCTTCGGACAGGTCGTCGCGGCCAAGTATCGCGCCGCCGACCTCCTTGGCCTTGCCCTTGACGCCTTCGACGGTGCCCTTGACTGCTTCCTCCGGTCCGCTGTTCTGGTCTCCCATGCGTCGACCTCCTTCTCGGTGGTTGGTGGACTTGCGCTCGACGGCATCTAGGGCGTTCCCGCCGCGCGGGGCATCAAACGCCCGGTAACACGTTGCGCCCGGACACGCGCGGCCGCGTGTGCGGCCGATCACTCCACCGGTATCTGTGCACGAAGCTCACGTCCGGCTTCGCCGAACTGACCGGTTTGAGCCGGGTACTACTGGGTACTGTCGGACGACGAACGCCCGGGGGGTGAGCCGTAGTGACGACGACGATCGCAGTGATCGGGGCGACCGGCACGGCGGGCACGCGCGTTGTCGCGCGGTTGAGGGCGCGCGACGTCGCAGTGGTCGAGATTTCGCGCGGCCACGGCGTCGATCTGTTCAACGCAGCGGAGCTGTCGCAGGCGCTCAACGGAGTCGACGTCGCCATTGATGTGTCCAACCCGCTTCCACCCGACGGGCGATCCGACATCGGCCAGACCCTCGCGGCCGCTTCCCATAACCTCGTTGGCGCGTGCGCGACGCAGGACGTGCAGCGTCTGGTGGTGTCGACGATCGCCGGAATCGAAGACCCGGTGTTCGACGGCTTCGCCTACTACGAGGCCAAACGGCAGGCGAAGGACTTCCTGCTCGACGGCCCGGTGCCGACCACCATCGTCAAGTCGACCCATTGGTATGAGTTCGCCACCAATCACGACGCGGTGAGCTGTGACGACACCGAGGTGGTCGTCGAGGACTGGCTGATTCAGCCCATCGCGGCCGATACCGTCGCCGACGTGCTGGTCGAGGCGGCCCTGGGGCAGACGCACACGCCGCGCACCATCACCGGGCCCGACCCCATCCGGTTACCGGAGCTGACATCGAAACTGCTTACGCAGCAAGGTGATCCCCGACAGGTCCGCGTGGTAGAGCCCGCCGTTGCCGCGCTGGGCGCCGGAGCGCTACTGGCTGGCGATCGCGCGGTGGTCGTCGGCCCCGACGTCGACACCTGGTTGCACACCCTCGCGCCGCCCAGCACCGACGGACATCACCCGGCGGACGGCGACGGCTCCCGCCCTGGCATCGGCCCGAGCTTCAGGTAACGATTGCATCACGATCCCGCTGACAATTCCTTAAGAACCGGGCCCGTTTCTCAAAAATCCTCGGATCATTTGATCGTTCGCTTAGCAAACGACCCCTAAAGGGGCCACGACGGCCGCCTGCGTTCGTTGTCGGCGAAAGCCCGCACTGTTCGATTCCGCTACTTTGGATTTCGAGGATCGGGAGCCTCTCTTCAGAGAAAATTACTTCGCTTTCGAAGGACATCACAATCATGAAAATCAGCAGCATTGTCGCGCGCCGGAAAGTGGCCGGAATCAGTGCCGGTTGCCTGCTCGGGGGAATGGCCATGGGCATCGTCGGCGCACCGTCGGCGGCCGCAGCACCCGACTGCAGCCCCGGCGGGGTGAACAACACCGTGTCAGCGGTGCAGGGCTCGGCCGAGCAGTATCTGGCGGCGCATCCGGGCGCCAACCAGGTGGTGACGGCGGCCTACGGGCAGCCGCGGCCCCAGGCCGAGTCGAGCTTGCGCAGCTACTTCACCGGCCACCCGCAGGAATACAACGACCTGCGCGGCATCCTGGCACCGATCGGCGACACCGAACGGCAGTGCAATGTCACCGCCCTGCCGCCGTACCTCGAGTCGGCTTACCAAGAATTCATGGCCGGCTGACCGCAGTCCCGAGACGACCCGCCACGACGCTGTGGCGGGTCGTTTCCATTCCGGCCGCGCTTCTTGGCCGTGTGAACGACTTCTCCGGCGGGTAATTGTGCAGTCAGCGACCAGAACTGGAGGACGACAATGCGGTTGCGCCGTAGCGTGCTGAGCAAGCCGGGAATCGCGCGCAAGCGTCGCGGCAAAGGCTTTGCGTATTACCAACCGGATGGCAAGCCGGTCTCCGACCCGGAAACCTTGCAGCGCATCAAGGATCTGGTCATTCCGCCGGCATGGAAGAAGGTGTGGATTTCGCCATACGCCAATGGCCACATCCAGGCCGTCGGCGTCGACGCGGCCGGTCGCCGGCAGTACCTGTACCACACCGCCTGGCAGCAGGAGCGTGCCGAGGAAAAGTTCGACCGCGTGCTGGAACTGTCCACCCGGTTGCCGGTATGGCGCGCCGAGATAGCCAAGGATCTGACGCGACAGGGCTTGACCCGCAAGCGGGTCCTGGCGCTCGCGCTGCGGCTGCTGGATCGCGGCTACTTCCGCGCCGGTGGCGAACAGTACGCCGAGGAGCACGAGTCCTACGGCCTGTCCACCCTGTTGTGTGAGCATGTGGTGGTTCGGCGCAACGCCGTCGAGTTCGATTTCCCGGCCAAGAGCGGGGTCCGGCGCACCGTGGAAATCGAGGACCCCGAAGTGGTTCGAGCGGTGCGCGCCCTGATGCGCCGGCCCGAGCGCACCGAGCGATTGCTGGCGTGCCGCAACGCATCCGGGTGGCTTGATGTGCGTGCCGACGACCTGAACGCCCGCTTCAAGGAATTGGTGGGCGACGAGTACACCGTCAAAGATTTGCGGACGTGGCATGGAACGGTGCTCGCGGCCACGGCGTTCGCCGATGCCGACCCGGCGGTCTCACAGCGGGTCGCCAAGCGCGTCGAATCCGCGGTGATGAAAGAGGTGGCCCAGGAGTTGGGCAACACCCCGGCCGTGGCGCGCGGTTCCTACGTCGACCCCCGGGTCGTCACCGGTTACGAGCAAGGACTGACCATCGCCGCGGCGGCGCGCCGTGCCGAACGCGCCCGAAAGCCCGATGTGGCGCAGGAAATCCTGGACAAGGCGACCCGCATGCTGATCCGGCGAGTCGCCAAGGGCAACAGCGCGTCGGGATCGTCGCTGCCCAAGAGCGCCTGAGCAAAGAACGCGGCCGCCGCCGACCCAGACGGTGCGCGCGGGCAAACCGGTTCTCCGTCCGACGGTGTTCGTCCGGTGTCCATGGGAGTTCGCATCATGGACAGTAGGCGCGATCTAGGCGCCACCGGGCATGGCGACCACTTCTCCACCAAACACATTGTGCCGCACCGATAGACGTGCTCGCGGAGGCCCATGACGGCCCGGCCGCGTTCGAAATCAGCGGCCGAAACGCTGTTTATCGGAGAAGTCCTAGGGTATCTGGCTCGCCATGTTGGATCCCGGCCGAGCAAAGCGCGTTCTGGTGTGGCACGTGCACGGATCGTGGGCGCAGGCCTTCGTCGCGGGCGGGCACCGCTATTTGGTTCCGGTGGCCGCCGATCGCGGTCAGGACGGCATCGGGCTGGCCGGACGATCGTGGCCCAACGCGCAGGAAATCCCGCTCGAGGACCTGGCGGCCGAAGACATCGACCTGGTGGTGCTGCAACGCCCGCACGAGGAAGAACTCGTCGCCCGCTGGGCGGGTCGGCGCCCCGGCCTCGACCTGCCGGCGGTCTATGTCGAGCACAACGCGCCCCGCGAACACGCAGCCCAAACCCGCCATCCCCTCGCCGAGCGCCACGACATCCCCCTCGTGCACGTCACCGCGTTCAACCGGTTGATGTGGGACAGCGGTCGCGCGCCGACTCGGGTCATCGATCACGGCGTTGCTGATCCCGGCCAGTTGTACACCGGCGACGTGCCGCGGGCCGCCACCATGATCAACGAGCCGGCGCGGCGCGGTCGTGTGGTCGGCGCCGACCTGTTGGAGCCGCTGTCGAAGTATGCCCAGATCGACGTGTGGGGCATGGGCACCGAGGGGATCTGCGTCAATCGTGGTGCGGTCACCGGCCGCGGCGACGTCGCCGCGCCGCAGCTGTGGCGCCAGATCGCCCGCCGCCGGGTGTACCTGCATACCGCCCGCTGGACCTCGCTCGGGCTGTCCCTGATCGAGGCGATGCTGCTGGGGATGCCTATCGTCGCCGTCGGCTCGACGATGGCGCCTTTCGTCGTCCCCTCCGAGGCAGGCGTTGTCAGCCCGGACCCGGTGACGCTGGGCGAAGGGCTGCGAGATTACCTCGACGACCAGGCAACCGCCGCGGCCTCCGGTAAGGCCGCACGCGAATTCGCCACTGCCCGTTTCGGACTCGACCGTTTCCTCGCCGAGTGGGACCAACTGATCGAGGAACAGTGCAACTGAGGAGGAAGGAGCCCGCATGAGGATCGCGATGATCTCCGAGCATGCCAGCCCGCTGGCGCATCTGGGCGGCGTGGATGCCGGCGGACAGAACGTCCACGTCGCCGAGCTGTCCTCCGCGCTGGCACGGCGTGGCCACGACGTCGTGGTGTACACCCGCCGCGACGATCCCGAGCTTGCCGAGTCCGTCGAGACTCCGGACGGCTATTGCGTGGTGCACGTCCCGGCCGGCCCGGCCCGGGTAGTGCCCAAAGACCAGTTGCTGCAATACATGTACGGCTTCGCCCACTTCCTGGAGAGCCGGTGGCTGACGGATGCGCCCGACGTGGCACACGCGCACTTCTGGATGTCGGGAGTGGCCGCCCAGCGCGCCGCGCGGGCGCACTCGATACCCACCGTGCAGACGTTCCACGCGCTGGGCCTGACCAAGAAACTGCACCAGGGCACCGACGACACCAGCCCGGGTTGCCGAATCGCCGTGGAGGGCCGGATCGCACGCGAAGCCACCTGGGTCGCCGCCACCAGCACCGACGAGGTTTTCGAGCTGGTTCGGATGGGCCGGGCGCGATCCCGGACCTCCGTGGTGCCGTGCGGGGTTGACATCGACGCTTTCACCCCACCCGGTCCGGTGGCCGCCCGAGGGCACCGGCCCCGCGTCGTGTCGGTGGGACGGCTGGTGCCGCGCAAGGGCTTTGAGACATTGATCCGGGCCATGCCGCTCATCCCGGATGCCGAATTGGTGATCGTGGGTGGCCCGCACGTCACCGAGCTGCCCGAGGACTCGCACGCACAACACCTGCTGCAGCTGGCGATCGACCTCGGGGTGGCCGACCGGGTGCGCCTGTTCGGCGGGGTCGCCCGCGCCGAGATGCCGGCGCTGCTGCGCTCCGCCGATGTGGTGGCATGCACACCCTGGTACGAGCCGTTCGGCATTGTGCCCTTGGAAGCCATGGCGTGTGGCATCCCGGTGGTGGCCACCGCGGTGGGCGGGATCCGCGACACCGTCGTCGACGGCGGCACCGGCCGGCTGGTGCCACCCAGGGATCCCGATGCGCTCGGCGACGCCCTGGCCACCCTGATTTGCGATGGCCGCCGCGGACGGGCGCTGGGCAAGGCCGGGCGCGAACGCGCCCGGGCGCGCTACACCTGGGACCGGGTGGCCGCCGACACCGAACGCATCTACGAGAAGGTGTCACCCGCCCGGCGCGACATGAGCACACCGAGCACACGTTCCGGGTGATCCTGTGGCTCAATCACCTTCCCGCATTCACCGCCGGGACCACCGGTACCAGAGCCGGGTACGTCCGCTCTCCCGCGCTCTGGTCACCGGCGGTGCCGGATTCCTCGGCGCGCACCTGTGCGATCGGCTCCTTGCCGCCGGTGTCGAGGTGGTCAGCGTGGACGACCTGTCCACCAGCACAACCGATCACCGGCTGGCGCGCCATCCCGGGTACCGGTTCGTGCAGCACGACGTCTGCGACCCCGGCCTGGTCGAGGAGATCGGCAGTTCTTTCGACGTGGTTTTCCATTTGGCCTCGGCGGCTTCCCCGGTCGACTACCAGCGCCGGCCCATCGAGACGCTGCGCGCCGGATCGGCGGGCACCGCGACGGCGCTGGACATCGCCGAGCGTGGCGGCGCCAGGTTCGTGTTGACCTCCACCAGCGAGGTGTACGGCGACCCCGAGGTGCACCCCCAACACGAATCATATTGGGGCAACGTCAATCCGGTAGGACCGCGCAGCGTCTACGACGAAGCCAAGCGGTACGCCGAAGCGCTCGCGTTCGCCCACCGCCGCCTGGGCCGCGTTGATGTCGGGGTGGCACGCATCTTCAACACCTACGGGCCGGGCATGCGCGCCGGCGACGGACGGATGGTTCCGACGTTCTGCTTCCAGGCGCTGCGCGGTGACCCGTTGACCGTTTCGGGCACCGGCCTGCAAACACGATCGCTGTGCTACGTCGACGACACCATCGCTGGGTTACTTGCGCTGGCGCACAGCGACTTCGGCGGACCGGTCAACATCGGCAACCCCGACGAGCTCACCGTCCTGGCGGCCGCCGAACTGATCCGCGACCTCGCCGGCAGCACGTCGACGATCCTGTTCACCCCGCCGGCCACCGATGATCCCCAACGGCGATGCCCCGACATCACGCTCGCCCGCGAGCGCCTGGACTGGCAACCGACCGTCGACTATCGCACCGGGTTGAAGACCACCGTGGACTGGTTCCGCGCCACGGCCGACGCTTCCGAGGAATCCGGTGAGGAGCTCGTCCCGGCCGCTGATCGACGCACCCGGTAGGAGGAAGCAGTGCGAATTCTCGGTGTCAACGCGGTATTTCACGACCCCGCCGCCGCCCTGGTGATCGACGGCCAGGTGGTGGCGGCCGCCGAAGAGGAACGCTTTTCCCGGCGCAAGCACGGTAAGCAGGCCGTCCCGTTCGCCACCTGGGAGCTTCCCGTCGCGGCCATCCGGTGGTGTCTCGAGCACGCCGGCGTCGCCGCCGAAGAGATCGATGCCATCGGCTACTCCTACGACCCGGCGCTGATGTACGACGAGCCGGTCGACCCCGCCGGACTCGACAAGGATTGGGAATACCTGCGCACCCTGTACGCCGAGCGCGCACCCGGGTTTCTCAAGACCGCGCTGCCCGGCCTCAATCCCGCTGTTGTGCAACACGTCCGCCATCATGTCGCCCACGCCGCGTCGACGGCGCTGGCCTCCCCGCATCCCGATACCGCCGTGTTGGTGGTCGACGGGCGCGGGGAACGCACCTCGATGCTGGCCGGTGCCTATCGCGACCAGAAGCTCGACGTGCTGGCCGCCCAACAGCTGCCGCACTCGCTGGGGTTGCTGTACGAAAGCCTCACCGAGCACCTGGGTTTCGTGCGATCCAGCGATGAGTACAAGGTGATGGCCATGGCGTCCTACGGCCGGCCATGCTTCGCCGACCAGCTTCGCGACCGGGTATACGCCTGCGATGACGGCGGTTTCCGCACCGAACCGATCGACTGGGAGCGCCTGGCGCCGCGGCGCCGGGCGGATACGACGGACCTGGACCCGGTGCACGCCGATCTGGCGTGCAGCGTGCAGCTGGTCATCGAGGAGGTGCTGCTTGATCTCGTGCGCTGGCTGCGCGCGCGTACCGACGGTGACGCGCTGTGCCTGGCCGGCGGTGTGGCGCTGAATTGCGTTGCCAACAGCCGCATTTACGCCGAGGGCGGTTTCGGGCGGGTGTGGGTGCAACCGGCGGCCGGCGACGCGGGTACCGCGCTGGGGGCCGCATTGAGCCTGGCCGCATCGTTTCACGAGCCGATCACTCCGATGCCCACCGCACAGCTGGGTCGCGGCTGGTCCGAGGAACGGATGAGGGCCGCGCTCGACGACGCCGCCGTTCGCTATGAACGCCCGGACGACGTGGCGACCGCGGTCGGTGACGCACTGGCCAAGAACCAGTTGATCGGATGGTTCCAGGGCCGCGCGGAATTCGGGCCGCGGGCCCTCGGCGGGCGCTCGTTGCTCGCCGATCCGCGCCACCCCGCCAACCTGGAGCGCCTCAACGCCGTCAAGGGACGCGAACAGTTCCGGCCCGTCGCGCCCATGGTGCTGGCCGAGCGGGCGGCCGAGATCTTCACTCGCGGGCCGCTTCCCAGCCCGTACATGCTGTTCGTCCACGACGTCGCCGAAAACTGGCGGGGCCGCATCCCCGCGGTCACCCACGTCGACGGCACCGCGCGAATCCAGACCGTCGATAAGGCCGAACACCCGCTACTGCACGCGACGATCAGCCACTTCGCCGAACACACCGGAGTTCCGGTGGTGGTCAACACCAGCTTCAACACCGCCGGGCGACCCATGGTGGACACACCGCGCGACGCGCTCGAGGTGTTCGGCAGTTCACCGATCGACGTGCTGGCCCTCGGCCCCTACCTGGTCAGGCGGTACCTGTGATGCCCGAGTACACGCTCGTGATCCCCACCATCGGTCGGGATTCGCTGCGGCGCTTGCTGACTGCGCTGAAGCGCGGTGCGGGGCCGGTGCCGCCGAAGGTCGTGGTGGTCGACGACCGGCCGGGACCGCCCCGCGATTTGGCGTTGGGAGACGACTTGGGAGTGCGGGTGCTGCGCAGCGGCGGACGCGGGCCGGCGGCCGCCCGCAACGTGGGATGGCGTGCGGCCACCACCCGCTGGGTGTGTTTCCTGGACGATGACGTGGTGCCGGATCCGGATTGGGAGTCGGCGTTGTGCATCGACCTGAAGGCCGCGGACGCCGCCGGTGCGGTCGGGTCGCAGGCGGTGCTCGAGGTCCCGACGCACCGCCGCCCCACCGACGACGAGCGCCGGACCGCGCGGTTGTCGACGGCGCGATGGATCACCGCCGACATGGCGTATCGCCGCGACGCGCTGGTGGCGGTCGGCGGATTCGACGAGCGGTTTCCGCGCGCCTACCGCGAGGATTCCGACCTGGCGCTGCGGATTGTGCTGGCGGGCGGGACGATTCTACGCGGCGAACGTCGCTCGACTCACCCCGTCGCGCCGGCGACCTGGCGCTCGAGCGTGCGGGCGCAGATCGGTAACCGAGACAACGCCTTGCTGCGCCGCAAGTACGGACGGTCCTGGCGCGACCAGATCGGCGAAGGGGCGGGCCGGCTGCCGGCGCACTCGGCCACCACCCTGACCGGCGCGCTGGCCCTGGGCGCCGCGCTGGTGCGCCGCCGCCGCGCGGCCCGCCGCGCCGCCACCCTGTGGCTGCTGTTGACGGTGGAGTTCACCGCCCGGCGCTGGCTGAGCGGACCACGCAGTGGTGTTGAGGCGCTGCGGCTTTCGCTGAGCAGCGCGATCATCCCCCCGGTCGCGGTGGCCCACCGGTTGGCCGGGGAATGGACGTTTCGCCGGGCGCGGCGCGATCCGCCGCTCGCGGTGCTCCTCGACCGCGACGACACCCTGATCGTCGACAAGCCCTACCTCAACGATCCGGCGGGGGTGCGCCCCACCCGCGACGCCGCCCGGGCGCTGGCTCGGCTGCGCCGGCGCGGCCTGCTGCTGGCCGTGGTGACCAATCAGTCCGGGGTGGCGCGCGGACTGATCAGCGCCGAACAGCTCAGCAGCGTCAACGACCGGGTGGACGACGTGCTCGGCCCGTTCGACTCCTGGCAGGTGTGCGTCCACGACGCAACCGACGGCTGCGGATGCCGCAAGCCGCGGCCGGGCATGGTGTTGGCGGCGGCCGAGGCCCTGGCCGTGCCGCCCCAGCGCTGCGTGATGATCGGCGACACCGGCGGCGACGTCCGGGCCGCCCTGGCCGCCGGCGCCCGGGCGGTGCTGGTTCCTACCGACCGCACCCTGCCCGGCGAGGTCGAGCACGCGCGCCAGCACGCGCGCGTGGCCGCGACGCTGAATGACGCAGTGTCCCTGGTGCTTTCGGAGTGCCAATGAGCACCGCCGTGGTGGCCCGCCTGGACAGCGCCGGTGACGTGCTGATCACCGGTCCCGCAGTGCGCGCGGTGGCCGCACACCACGACCGGCTGACGATGCTGGTCGGGCCGCGCGGCCGGGACGCGGCCGAGCTGCTGCTCGGTGTCGACGAGATCGTCGAATGGCAGGCGCCCTGGGTCGATTTCGAGGCGCCCGAGTTGACCGCCGCGCATGCCGAGGCGCTGATCAAGCAGCTGCGCGATCTGGCCCCCGACCGGGTGTACATCTTCACGTCGTTTCATCAGTCGCCGCTGCCGCTGGCCCTGTTGTGCCGCATGGCGGCGGTGCCCTGGGTGGGCGCCATCTGCGTGGACTACCCCGGCGCGCTGTTGAACCTGCGGCATCAGGTGCTCGACGGAATCCCCGAGCCGGAGCGGGCGCTGTCGCTGGTGCGGGCGGCCGGTTGCGCCCTGCCCGCGGGCGACGACGGCGGGCTGCGCGTGCGGGCGACGGACCCGGTGCCGCCGCGGCTGGCGACCGAGATCGGGACCGGGCCGTTCGTGGTGTTTCACCCCGGCGCGGCCGTGCCGGCCCGGCGGCCCAGTGCGGGGCGCAGCGCGGCCATGGTGGCCGCGCTCGTCGACGCCGGCCACCGCGTCGTCGTCACGGGCGGCCCCGACGAGGCCGCGCTGACCGCATCGGTAGCGCGGGATGTGGCCGCCGATCTCGGCGGTCGTACCAGCCTCGCGGAACTCGCCGCGGTGTTCGCGGCGGCGCAGGTGGTCGTCGCCCCCAACACCGGCCCGGCCCACCTGGCCGCCGCGGTGAACACCCCGGTGGTGTCGCTGTTCGCCCCCGTGGTGCCGGCCGCGCAATGGCGGCCCTACGGGCCGCACGTCAGCGTCCTCGGCGATCAGTCCGCGCCGTGCCGGGCCAGCCGCGCGCGGGTCTGCCCGGTACCCGGGCACCCCTGCCTGGACCACATCACCGATGCGGAATTGATCGCCGCGGTAAAAGGAGGACAGCCATGATCGAGGTGCACTTCGATGCGCTGCAAGACGCGGTGCGGCGGACCAGCGCCGAGGCGGCCCGGCTGCGCGGCTGGGGCCGTCAGCTGGCGATGGTGCTGCCCGGCGGGGGCCGCCTGCTGGCGTGCGGGAACGGCGGCAGCGCCGCCGAGGCCCAGCACCTCACCGCGGAACTGGTCGGGCGCTTTCACGAGGAGCGGATCCCGATGTCGGCCATCGCTTTACACGCGGACACCTCCGCGTTGACCGCGATCGCCAACGACTACGGCGACGAGGAGATGTTCGCGCGCGGGGTGCGCGCACACGGCCGGGCGGGCGACGTGCTGGTCGCGTTGTCGACCAGCGGCGCCAGCCGCAACGTGATAGCGGCGGCCAAAGCCGCGCAGGACGTAGGCATGGTGACCTGGGCGTTGACCGGCCGGGGACCCAACGAGCTGGCCGGCATATGCGACGAGGCGATCTGCGTGGACGCCGGCAGCACGGCGACCGTGCAGGAGGTCCACCTGATGCTGATTCACGGGTTATGCATGGCCCTCGACGATGTCCTATTGCGGCGGGAAGCATCGTGAGCACCAAACCGCTTGTCATCGTCGGTGATTCGATCCTGGACATCGATATCTTGGGCTCGGCGAGCAGGCTCAGCCCCGAGGCCCCGGTGCCGGTGGTCGATGCCGAACGGCTCGTACAGCGGCCGGGTGGGGCCGGGCTGGCGGCCCTGCTCGCGGCCCGCACCGAGACCGCCGTGGTGTTGATCACCGGCATCGCCGACGACGACGCGGGACGAAGGCTGCACGACCTGCTGGCCGCCTCGGGGGTGCGGGTGCTGGCACTGCCGATGAGCGGGACGACGGTGAGCAAGATCAGGATCCGGGCCCGCGGTCAGTCGATGCTTCGGGTCGATCGCGGTGACGGCGCCCCGATCGACCGGCCGGTGGCCGCCGAGGTCGCCGACGCCCTGGCCGGCGCCCGGGCGATCTGCGTCGCCGACTACGGCGCGGGCGTGAGCGCGCTGCCGGCAATCCGGACGGCGTTGACCGAAGCGGCGCGCCGGATACCCACCGTCTGGGATCCGCACCCGCGCGGCGCGCCGCCGATACCCGGATGCGCGCTGGTGACGCCGAATCATGAAGAGGCGCAAGCGTTCTGTGGGGAATCGCCGGGTGACGGCCCAGAACTGCTGCTGCAGAGGTGGGGTGCGGCCGCGGTGTGCATCACTCGCGGAGCCCAGGGCGCTCGGGTCTACCTGCCACAGGCGGGCGTCCATCACATCGGAGTCCCGCAGGGCGCCGCGGCGGGTGCGGCCGACGTCTGCGGGGCCGGCGACCGGTTCGCGGTCGCCGCGGCGGTGGCGCTCGGTGACGGTGCCGACGCGGTCACCGCAGTGCGAGCCGCGGTCGGCGACGCGGCACGGTTCGTCAGCGCCGGTGGCGCTGCGTCGGTGTCTACACCGGTGTCCAGCAAGGGATCTGACGTGCTGGCCGGCGCCGCGGGCCTCGAGGACGCCAGCACGGTCGACCCGGTTGCGCTGGCGGCGCGGCTGCGCCGTCGCGGGGGCACGCTGGTAGCCACCGGCGGCTGTTTCGACTTGTTGCACACCGGGCACATCCGACTGCTTCGGCAGGCCCGCGAACTCGGCGACGCGCTGATCGTGTTGGTGAATTCGGACGCGTCGGTGCGGGCGCTGAAAGGCAGTGGGCGGCCGGTGATGCGTGACGCGGATCGGGCCCGCGTCCTGGCCGCGCTGGCCTGTGTCGACGCGGTGGCCATCTTCGACGGCCCCACCCCGGAGCGCATGCTGGAAGATCTGCGACCCGACATCTGGGTCAAGGGCGGCGACTATGTGGCCGCCGACCTGCCCGAAGCCGATGTGGTGTACCGCCACGGCGGCGAGGTGATGATCCTGCCCACGGTGGCGGGCTATTCGTCTTCCCGATTGATCGCCGCGGCAACGTCGCGCCGCGAACATAGCTGAAAGGTGTTGATATGAACCAACAATCGCTTCAAGGTGTGCTGATCTCCGGTGGCTCCTCCGGATTGGGTGCGGCCACCGTGGCCGCGGTATCCGCCCGCGGTGGCCTGCCGCTGGTGATCGACAAGAAACCGCCGGCGGCCGACGTCCCCTATGTCGCTTGCGATTTGGCCGACACCGGTGCGGTCGCGACCGCCGTCGAGTCCCTGGCCGACAAGGTGAACGGCCGCATCACCGGTGTATTCACCCCGGCCGGCATCGACTCCTGCGGCACGCTCGAGCAGGTCCCCGCCAAGGAATGGGAGCAGGTCATCGCCGTCAACCTGGTCGGCACGGCCGCGGTCATCCGCGCCGCGCTGCCGTACCTGAAGGCCACCCGGGGGCGCATCGTCACCTGCGCCTCCACGCTGGGCATCAAGGCGGTCAGCGACGCCACCGCATACTGCGCGTCGAAGTTCGGGGTCGTCGGTTTCACTCGCGCGCTGGCGGCCGAGCTGGCCGGACAGGTGGGCGTGACGTTACTGATCCCCGGCGGCATGCACACCCCGTTCTTCGACGGGCGCCCCGAGCAGTACAAGCCGCCGGCGGACGCCAAGCTCAATCAGCCCGAAGACGTCGCCCAGTCCGTGCTCTTCGCGCTTTCCCAACCGGCCGGCTGTGAGGTGCGTGAGATGGTGGTCTGCGCCTCGACGGAGTCGTCGTGGCCCTAAGGGGCGCAGCGACTCTCGACGCCGGTGCGCCGGGCAGGATCGTGGTGCTGCGCGCCCTGGGGCTCGGCGACCTGCTCACGGCGGTGCCGGCGCTGCGTGGGTTGCGGCGACACTATCCGGGGGCGCGGGTGATGCTCGCCGCCCCCGACCGCTACCGCGACCTGGCCATGCTCACCGGCGCGATCGACGAGTTGTTGCCCACCAACGAGCTGGGCGACGTCCAGCCGCTGGGCGGCCCGCCGGAGCTGGCGATCAACCTGCATGGCCGCGGACCGCAGAGCATCGAGCACCTGCTGGCCTGGGAACCGCAGTCGGTGATCAGTCATTGTCACCATTGCCATCCCGGCGTGGCGGGCCCGCGCTGGCGCGCCGAGCTGCACGAGACGCACCGGTGGTGCGCGTTGCTCGAATGGGCCGGAATCCCTTGCGATTTAACCGACACGCTGCTACCGCGCCCACCGCTTCCCCGCGACCAGACCGGGGCGGTCGTGATCCATCCCGGCGCGTCGGCGCCGGCGCGGCAGTGGCCACCGCAACGGTTCGCCGCGGTGGCCGCCGCATTGCGCGACGAGGGCTACGAGATCGTCGTCACCGGATCGCCGAGCGAATTCGACCTGGCCCACGCCGTCGCCAGCGCCGCCCGGTTGCCGCGCACCGCCGTCGTGTCCGGACTGCTCGACCTGCCCGCGCTGACCGCGTTGATCAGCGACAGCCGGCTGGTCATCTGCGGTGACACCGGTGTGGCGCACCTGGCCGCCGCGACCGGAACCGCGTCGGTGGTGCTGTTCGGCCCCACCTCGCCCCGTCGTTGGGGCCCGCGCGGGCCCGCGCCGCACGCCGCGCTGTGGGCGGGCCGCAGCGGCGACCCCCACGGCGCGGTGCCCGACGAGGGCCTGCTGTCGATCACCGTCGACCGGGTGCTGTCCGCAAGCCACGATGTCCTGGGCGAGCCGGCATGAGCAGCAGGCCTCTCGTCGGTGTGGTGGGCGTCGGTTACGTCGGTTTGACCACCGCGGTCTGTGTGGCCGGGCAAGGACTGAATACCGTTGCGGTGGACGCCGACCCGCACCGGGTGCGCAAACTCGCCACCGGGGTCTCGGTCATCGATGAACCCGGACTGACCGAATTGCTGAGCGACGGACTCGCGCGCGGCACGCTGAGTTTCAGCACCGACTTCGCCGCGTTGGCCGACCGGGACGTCGTGTTCGTCTGCGTCCCCACCCCCAGCGCCGCCGACGGTGCCGCGGACCTGGGCGCCGTCGAATCGGTGGTCGACGGCCTCAGCGGTGTGCTGCGGCGCGGGGCCATCGTCGCGTTGAAGTCCACCGTGCCGGTCGGTACCACCTCCCTCATGGGGCGGCGGCTCTGCCACAAGGGCATTCGTGTCGTTTCCACTCCGGAGTTCCTCCGCGAGGGGCGCGCCGTCGACGATTTCAGTCATCCGGACCGACTGGTGATCGGCACCGACGATGAACTGGCGGCCCAACTGGTACAGCAGTCGTACGGTTTCACCGCGCACCGCGTGCTGCGCATGAGCCCCGAGAGTGCCGAGCTCGCCAAGTACGCCAGCAACGCCTTCCTCGCGGTCAAGCTGTCCTACGCGAATTCGCTGGCGGCACTGTCCGCGCGGGTGGGCGCCGACATCAACGACGTGACCTGCTGCATGGGCGCCGATCGGCGCATCGGGCCGGAGTTCCTGCGCCCGGGCCCCGGTTGGGGCGGTTCGTGTCTGCCGAAGGACACCGCGGCGCTGGTGCACATCGCACACCGGCACGAGGTTTCCTTCGCGGAGGTCGAAGCGGCCCGGCGCACCAATACCGGGCAGGCGCAACGGATCGTCACCGCCCTGCGGCAAACGTTTGGCCGACCGTTGTCGGGCTGTCGGATCACCGCTTTGGGCCTCACGTTCAAGGCCGCCACGAGCGACACTCGCGACTCGCCTGCGCTGGCCGCATGCGAAGAATTCACTGCGGCCGGCGCCCAGGTGGTGGGTTTTGACCCGCAATTGCCCAACATCGATCCCACCGTCTTGCAGCAAAGCGGGGTGACGGCGGTCGACGACCCCTATCGCGCCGCCAAGGCCGCCGACGCGATCGTCGTGCTGACCGAATGGCCGCAATTCCGCGGGCTCGACTGGCAGGTCATCGCGCAGGACGCGCCGCTGGCCGTCGTCATCGATGCCAGAAACTCGCTGGATCCGGCCGCGGTGCGTGAAGCGGGCCTGGGTTACCTCGGAAACGGTGTGCCACAAGGCTTTTGATCCCGGCGCCGACCGTTCCGGTCGCGCCGCCGGGCGCCGTTGCACACTCGTCAGCTGAAAACTGGCTGAGAGTCGGCCCCGCCGGCGTCGTTTCGGCGAATAACACGGCCCGATCCGGGTAATACGGCTCGGGTGGGAAGTGCCGAAGCCGCCCATGCGGTGGCAGCCTGCATATGTCACGCCCGTCAGCGGGAGCCGCGCTCGGTGGGCGCGCGCACCGTCGGCGGTGCCATGCAGGTGGTTCAAACAATAGCCACACACGCCCACCCGCCAGCACAGTAGAACCGTCTGCCGAGGAGGGAAAACATGTCCAAAAAAGAGGTTTCCGATTATTTGCTGGAGCGCTTGCGGGCGTGGGGCGTTGAACATGTATTCGGGTATCCCGGCGACGGCATCAACGGGCTGCTGGCCGCGTGGGGCCGCGCGGACAACAAACCCAAGTTCATCCAGTCGCGCCACGAGGAGATGAGCGCCTTCGAGGCGGTCGGCTACGCGAAATTCACTGGCCGGGTCGGGGTCTGCGCGGCCACATCCGGCCCCGGAGCAATCCATCTGCTCAACGGCCTCTACGACGCCAAGCTCGACCACGTCCCGGTGGTGGCCATCGTCGGCCAGACCAACCGCAGCGCGATGGGCGGAAACTATCAGCAGGAGGTCGACCTGCTGAACCTCTTCAAGGACGTGGCCAGCGACTACGTCCAAATGGTCACCGTCCCCGAACAATTGCCCAACGTGCTCGACCGCGCCATCCGGATAGCGATGACCCAACGGGCCCCGACCGCGTTGATCATCCCCAGCGACGTCCAGGAGCTGCCGTACTCGCCGCCCGAGCACGCGTTCAAGATGGTGCCCTCCAGCCTCGGCATCGAGTACCCGGAGATCGCGCCCGACGACACCGCCATCGCACGGGCGGCCGACGTCCTCAACGCCGGCAAGAAGGTCGCCATCCTGGTGGGTACCGGCGCGCGCGGAGCCCACGAAGAGCTGGCCGAGGTCGCCGACCTGCTTGGCGCGGGAGCGGCCAAGGCCCTGCTGGGCAAGGACGTCCTGTCGGACGAATTGCCCTGGGTCACCGGCTCGATCGGGCTGCTCGGGACGCGGCCGAGCTACGAGATGATGCGCGACTGCGACACGCTGCTGACGGTCGGGTCCAGCTTCCCGTACACCCAGTTCCTGCCCGAATTCGGTCAGGCCCGCGCGGTGCAGATCGACGTCGACGGCCGGATGATCGGCATGCGCTACCCCTACGAGGTCAACCTCGTCGCCGACGCGAAGACCGCGCTGCGGGCGCTGATCCCGCACCTGCGCCGCAAGGAGGACCGGTCCTGGCGCGAGGGCATCGAGAAGACCGTGGCCCGCTGGTGGGAGACCATGGACAAGGAGGCGATGGTCAGCGCGAACCCGGTCAACCCGCTGCGATTGTTCTCCGAGCTGTCGCCCCAGCTGCCCGAAAATGCCATCGTCGCAGCCGATTCCGGCTCATCCGCCAACTGGTACGCGCGCAACCTGCGGTTCCGCGGCAACATGCGGGGCTCGCTGTCGGGCACGCTGGCCACGATGGGCCCCGGGGTTCCGTACGGGATCGGCGCGAAATTCGGCCACCCGGACCGGCCCGTCATCGTGTTCAGCGGTGACGGCGCCATGCAGATGAACGGCATGGCCGAGCTGATCACGATCAAGCGGTACTGGAACGAATGGAAAGACCCGCGCCTGATCATCGCGATCCTGCACAACAACGACCTCAACCAGGTCACCTGGGAAATGCGCGCCATGGCCGGCGCCCCGAAATTCGCTGAATCCCAGAATCTTCCGGATATCGACTTTGCCGCCTTCGCCGCCAGCCTGGGCCTGAACGCGATGGCGATCAAGGATCCGGAGGAACTGTCGGACGCCTGGCGCAACGCGCTGTCGGCGGACCGTCCCACGGTGCTGGACGTGCACACCGACCCCGACATGCCGCCGATCCCGCCGCACGCGACGTGGGAGCAGTTCAAGTCGGCGACCGCGGCGGTGCTCTCCGGTGACGAGGACCGGGTGGGCTTCGTCAAGGTCGGCCTCAAGACCAAGGCGCAGGAGTTCTTGCCGCACAAGAAGAGTTGACCCGCGGGCGGGTTCGGGCCTCAGCCGCGCTTGGTGACGCCCGAACCCGCACTGCGCAGGTCGTCGACGAACGACTTGTAGACCTCGTCGTGTCGGTCGCTGCGGTCGCGCAACACCGCCGAGGGATGTACTGTCGCGACCACCGTCGGTGCGGGCTCCACGTGCACGTCGACCGATGAGGGCAACCGCAACTGCTGGCCGCGCTGGGTGGACACCCGAAAAGTGTTGCCCAACAACGACTGTGCGGCGGTGGCACCCAGGCACACGATGACCTGCGGCCGCACCGCTTCGATCTCCGCGATGAGCCAGGGCCGGCAGGCGACGACCTCGGTGCGGCCGGGCTTTTGGTGAATGCGCCGCTTCCCGCCCTTGCGGGTGAACTTGAAGTGCTTGACCGCGTTGGTCTCATAGACCAGCGCCGGCTCGATGCCGGCGTCCTCGAGGGCGCGGTCGAGCAGACGCCCGGCCGGGCCGACGAACGGCTCACCGGCTTGATCCTCCTGATCGCCGGGCTGCTCGCCCACCAGCATGATCGGCGCGCCAGGGTGCCCGTTGCCGAACACCGTCTGGGTGGCGTCTTCGAAAAGCGAACAGCCGTGGCATGATTCGGCCGCCGTCCGCAAGGAGTCCAGGCCGCGGTCCTGCGGGAGATAGCGGTCGGCACCGGGAGCTTTCGACGTTGCGGCCATGATCTCCTTCCCAGCGGCGTGGATACCCCCGCTCCCCACCGAGCGGGGGTGGCTGCCTCAGCCCTTGCCCATGATGGCGTCGCGGGCCCGGTCGAGCATCGCGGCAAACGGTCCCGCGGCCAGGTTGGCCGCCTGGGATTCCACACCGGCGTGCGGGCGGGTGGGGGCGATCGCTTCGGCGAGCTTGGCGGCGCGGCCCATCCGTTCCAGCTCGTCGCCGCTCAATTCCTCACCGAGCTTGGCGAATTCGTCATGCTCCTCATGCTCGGCGTGTTCGATCACCGCGTCGCGCAGCTTCGTCAATTCGCGGGTGAACTCCTCGCTGTCGACGTCGAGCTTTTCTAGCTTCTGCAGGACGGTCTTGGCCTCGTGCTCTTCGCGCAGCCTCTTGTCGACGACGGTGGCGCCGCGGGAAATCTTGCGCTTGGCGCGCGGGTGAACGATTTCTTCCTCGGCGGTTTCGTGCACGGCGAGCAGGCGCCGCAGCTCGACAAAGGCCTTCTCGCGGGCCTTTCCGGACGCCGCCAGGGTTTCGGCGAACATCGCCTTGATCTGCTGATGCTGACTGACGAGAAAGTCGACCACGTCGGTGGGCGACTGGATGGCGTTCGGTGCCACAGTGTCCCTCCCATCTTTGGTGCGGCGCGCGGGCTGTGCGCGCTCCCGAGTCGGCTACCCGACCAATCCGACCGCCAAACGGGGTGTGGCGGCGCCCGCGCGGGGTATGTCCTGGACAAACCGTCGAAAGGATTGGGTGGTCGATGGGCGCCGAAGTTCGCACGGGCCAGCGCATCCGGGCGTTGCTGCGCTGCGCGGTCGTCGGCGGGCTGGCGGCGGCCTCGCTGACCACAGCCTGTTCGCGGCCGGGCGCGTCGCTGGAGAGCGCGCCCGCGGTCGACGTCTGGCGGATAGCTGTCCCATTGCACGAACCGGTGTGGTCCTACGGCACGGGCGCCCTGATCGCGCTCACCGGCGATCACCGGTTGGCCGAGGTCACCGCCGGCGATCACGGCAGCGATGCCAAGACGCGCTTCTCGGCACCCATGGCATCCGGGCGCAACATGCAGATCAGCCAGAAGGACCAGCGGATGGTGTTCGTGCCGCAGCCCGACCGCGGCAAGGTCGCCGCCGTCGACCTGGAAAGTCTGCGCCAGGTCGACGATTTCGACGCGGGACCGGCGCCGGCCTACCTGGCCGAAGACGCGGGCTTGCGCATGCTGCTGGCGCTGTCGGCCGATGGGATGGCGGTGACACCGGTGGACCAGTACGGCTACCGCAAGCTGCCCACGGCGACCACCGAAACCAGCGCCGACACCATCGACGGCGCCAACCGCGGACGCGAACTCGACTACCACCTGTATGGAGCGTCGGGCATCCGGCATTTCAAGGGCACGACATCACCGCCGGCGCAGCACGGCTCCCTGACCATCGACGTCGCGGTCTCGGCGGGTGACGGCACCGCGGTCACCCGCAGCTACGTCGCCGGACACGACGACGACACCGTGCGCGCCGTCGACTCGCGCCGCGGCGGACGGGGCATGGAGGTACTGGCCAGCGCGCGATTGCCGGCGCCGATCCGCGCACTCGGCACCGACGACACCAGGATCTACGCCGCCACCGACCACGAACTGGTGACACTCGAGACCGCCAGCTTCACCGGCTTTCCCGACGGGCGAATTCCCGTGCTGCGCACCATCGATTACCGGTCGGGGCTGCCTCCCGACGCGCAGCCGGCGCGCCTGTCGGGCATGGCCGTCGGGCCGCATCGGGTCTACCTGACGTTCGTCGAGGCGCCCTACGTGGTCGGCATCGCCAAACCGCGCCTGTGACGGCCGTGGTTTAGCCCCACGCCCTTGTCGGCTACATTTCGGGCAGGTTCTCCCGAAGGAGGCGCTGCGTGACCCACCCGCAGGACCCGTATTGGCAGAACCCGCTGAGTTACGACCCGCTGGGCCGCGTCCCGCCCCCTGACATTGAGCCGCTTCCGGCGCAGCCGCCGCCGTACACACCGCAGCCCGCACCCCCCTACCGGCCGCCCGTCAACACCCTGGCCACCCTGTCGCTGGTCTTCGCGTTCCTGTTTGCGCCCGCGGGGGCGATCCTGGGGCACCTCGGGCTGGCGCAGATCCGTCGCTCCGGCGAACTCGGCCGCGACCGTGCGCTGGTGGGCGTGACGCTGTCGTACATCTTCATCCTGTTGGCGGTCGTCGCCCTGGCGGGATGGGCCACGCTGGGCGGCTCGACCTCGTCGCACCGGACATCCCCCGGCTCCAGCACGGCCGCCGGGCCGCCGCCGCCCACCGTGCCGCCGGAGACCATCGCCACCCTGCTGCCCGGGCTCGATGCGCAGCGCAACATCACCGGCGACGCGAATCTAGACGTCGGTCCGACCTGGAACAGCCCCGGTCGCTCCCCGGACGACGGCAGCATCGACCGCCCGGAGTGCTGGGAAAGCATCGCCGCCGGCAGCCCGGACGCCTACACCCCCGGGGTGTTGGCCGGATATCACGCCGGTGAGTTCACCGACACCCGCAGCATGCTGAAGTCCATGCAGGTCATCCAGGGCGTCGCGGCGTTCCGCGATCCGGGCGCGGCCCAGGCACAGCTGGCCACCCTGCTGTCGGGATGGCACAAGTGCGGCGGCTCGACCATCACCGTCTCCGCTCCCGGCGGGCAGCCGATCCCGATGTCGGTGAGCGCCCCCGCCGACGCCGGCAACGGCATCACCACCCTGGACCTGACGCCCAAGGGCATCCAGGTGCGCTCGGCACGGGCGATCGCGGCCAAGGCCAACGTCGTGATCGACCTGAACGTGTCCGCCAGCGGCACCACGGACAGCGCGCCACCCCGCGCGGCCGCGGTCAGCATCGCCAACTACATCCTCGGCAAGATCCCCGGCTAAGTAGGCTGTCCGCATGAAGTTTGTCGACGTCGACGGGGTCGGCCGGGTCAGCCGGATCGGCCTGGGCACCTGGCAGTTCGGTTCACGCGAGTGGGGTTACGGCGACAGCTACGCCGCCGGCGCCGCGGGTGACATCGTGCGCCGCGCCCGCGCCCTGGGGGTGACGCTGTTCGACACGGCCGAGGTGTACGGCCTGGGCAAAAGCGAGCGGATCCTGGGCGAGGCGCTAGGCGACGAGCGCGCCGAGGTGGCGGTGGCCAGCAAGATCATGCCGGTCGCGCCCTTCCCCGCGGTGGTCAAGCAACGCGCCCGCGCCAGCGCGCAGCGGCTGGGGCTGGACCGCATCCCGCTCTATCAGATCCACCAGCCCAACCCGGTGTTCCCCGACTCGGTGATCATGCCGGGCATGCGCGACCTGCTCGATGACGGCAAGATCGGCGCCGCCGGCGTCTCGAACTATTCGCTGCAGCGCTGGCAGAAGGCCGACGCCGCGCTGGGCCGCCCGGTGATCAGCAACCAGGTGCACTTCTCGCTCGCCTACCCGAAGGCGCTGAAGAATCTGGTGCCGTTCGCCGAGCGGGAGAACCGCATCGTGATCGCCTACAGCCCGCTAGAACAGGGACTGCTGGGCGGCAAGTACGGCGTGGACAACCGTCCGGGCGGCGTGCGCGCGGTGAACTCCCGGTTCGGCACCGAAAACCTGCGCCGCATCGAGCCGCTGCTGCAGCTGTTGCGCGACGTCGCAAAGGACGTCGACGCCAAGCCGGCGCAGGTGGCCCTGGCCTGGCTGATCAGCTATCCGGGCGTGGTCGCCATTCCCGGCGCCTCGTCCGTCGAGCAGCTGGAGTTCAACGTCGCGGCGGCCGACATCGAGCTGCCCACCGCATCCCGTGACGCGCTCACCGAGGCGGCCCTGGCCTTCCGGCCCACCTCGGCGGCGCGCTTCGTGACCGACCTGGCCAAGGAGAAGCTCGGCCGCTGAGCTGCCGGCTTACGACTGATTGGCCTCGGCGAACGCCGCGGGGCTGGCTGGCGCGCCGCGCGCCACCACTAGCGGCATCGACGTCGAGGAGTTGGTCCGCAGGATCGTGTGCACCACGTCGATCAGGTCTTCGACGGGCATCAACTTGCCGGGCATGCAACCGCGCGAGGACCACAGCGGGACCGCCTTCATCGCGAGGTCCATGTCCCAGCCTTCGTTCATGCCGGTCTGACCGTCGCCCTCGCCGCCCGCGCACTCCCCGACGATCAGGTTGGTGAAGCCGATGTCGGAGTGCTCGGCCCGCCACGCCTCCACCAACCGTTCCAGGGCTGCCTTGCTGACGCCGTACGCGCCCAGGCCCGGCCACGGCGGCCCGAAGGTGCCGGCGTCGGAGGACAGGTAGACCGCCTTGCCGGCCGACGCGGTCAGGTGCGGCACCGCCGCGGCGGTCACCAGCGACGCCCCGATGACGTTGGTGTCGAAGATCCGTCGCCAGGTGTCGGCGTCGGTGTCGACCATCCGGACCAGCGGCCCGACGGCCGGCGTATAGACCATGTTGTCGATGCCGCCGAGGGCGTCGGCGGCCCGGTCGATGGCCGAGCGGCACGACGCCTGGTCGGTGACATCGCATTCGATGGCGACGGCGTTCGGGCCGGCGTCCTTGGCCGCGGCCTCGATGCGCTCCCGACGGCGGGCAAGCAGCGCGACCTGATCACCGCGCTGCGCGAGACCGACACCTATGCAACGCCCCAGCCCGCTGGAGGCGCCGACCACCACTGTCCTTGACATATCCGCCCTCTCTTGTAACGCAAGACGCTGTCGCGAGAAACCTACCGGATGGCGGGCGCCGCGTGGTGATCACTGGGCCGCTTAGTTCGGAACGACGGTGTTCCGGTCGCCCGATTTGGCCCGGTACATGGCCTCGTCGGCTCGCGCGGTGACGGTGTCGACGGACTCGGCGGAGCGGGCGAGCGTGGCACCGATGCTCAACGTCGCGCGAATCATGTTGCCGGACAAGTGGATCGGTTCGGCAACCCGGCTGCGAATCTTTTCCGCGATCTGGGTGAGCTCGGCGGTGCTGCGAACGCCGGGCAACAACACCAGTATTTCGTCACCGCCCGTCCGTCCGACCGTGTCGCCACGGCGAACGCTCGCCCGGATCCGCGCCGCCAGGGTTGCCAGCACGAAATCCCCCATGCCGTGTCCCCAGGTGTCGTTGATCGCCTTGAAATGGTCGACGTCGCAGAACAGGACGCCGACGTGCGTTCCGGCGGGTTGCGGCTGCGCCAGCGCGGATTCGAGCCGGCTGAGCGCCTCGGCCCGGTTCACCAGCCCGGTGAGGGTGTCGAACCGCGCCAATCGTTCCAGCCGCTGCTCGGCCTCGACCTGATCGTCTGCGACGCGTAGCGCCGCGATCAGCCCGTCGGTTCTGCCCGTGGCGTCGGTGTAGGGCTTTCCGTGGCCGTCGACCCAGTGGTAGTCGCCGTCGACCGAAGACACCCGGAACCGTTGCAGAACCTGTTCGCCGCCGGCGATCCGGCGCACGGCGGCAACGAGCTTGTCGCGGTCCTCGGGGTGGATGCGATCGGCGAACGCCGAACCCGTCCAGCGCTGCAGCGGGCCGCCCAGCGCGGCCTGCACGGACGGCGAGACCCACGCGATCTCACCCCCGCGAAAGTGCACGATGATGTCCACCGCGTTGTCGGCGAGAATGCGGTAGCGCGCCTCGGCCTCGGCGCGTTGCGCACTGGCGAGCTCCTTGGCGATCAGCAGCTGCTGCTCTCGCTGGCTGAAGTAGAACGTGACCACGCCGACGATGAAGGTGCTGAACAGGATTGAGAATGTCCACTCGGCGTGCTCGCCCAGACCGAACGCCAAAAACGCCGGTCTCGACAGCGCCACCACAAGAGGAAAACCGGCAAGGATTCCCGCCAGCCGCACCAATGACCGCCGATCGGGACGGGCGAGCAGCCACGCGACCGGAAAACGGTCGGGTCGCGCCAGCGACGTCGCCGCGATGAGCACCAGCAGCGCCGATGCCGTCGAGAGCGCCTGGCCGGTCGAGGGCGAAACACCAACAAGCGCCAGCGCATCGAACAGGTAGGCGCCGACGGTGACGAGCGGAATGGCCCCACTGCCCGCCAGGTACACCGGCCAGAGCGTGCGAGTGCCGCGATCCACTCGGATCAGCGCGACGGCGACGGCCAGCAGCAGCACCGGCGCCGCGGTCTGCGGGCTGGGACGTCCCGGCCACGAGGTTTGCCGACCGCGCACCGCGTCCCCGAACAGCACCTGGTCGACACCGAGCGACCCGATGGGGGTGTACTCGAGCAGGATCACGACGGCCAACACACCCACCATCAGGGCCAGAGCACGTCCGACCCAGATGCGGTTGGGCGACGGGTGGCCGGACTGCGCCAAAATCGCGGCGCCCAACGCCGCCAGCCATAACGCGGTCCACGGCGTCATCGGCGGCCAACTCGGATAGATCCGCGTCAGCCCGTCAACCCCGGTCGACCAGCCGAGCCAGGTCACCGCGGCTATGACGAGCACCGCCAGCGGGGCCGTCCGGGCCGACCGCTGCAATGCCGATTCCGCAGCCGATTCCGCAGCCGATTCCGCACGCGCGCCGAGGGCGGCCCTGTCCATCGGCTGTCCCTTTCATCCCCGGCAGTGGGTCTGGCGAGGCCGCGGTCGGCGGCATCTGCGCGGCAAAATAGTTGTGCGCAAAAAGTTAACCGATGTCGCCTATTCGGCGCGAGCTATCCGCTCGATCCGCAGAAACGGGGGGATGCAGCCAGGGGCACGCGGCTACGGGTGCCGCGAAAGGCTAGTCCGAGGGCAGGGCCCGCAGCACCACGGCGGTGTGCGCTTCCACGTTGAGCCGGCCACCGCCGGGCACCTCCTCGGCCGGCGTGGTCTCTTCGGGTCCGGTGAACACCACGACCTCCCAGGCGGCGCCGAATTCCTTTGGTGGCAGGGTGAATTCGATCGGCTCGTAGTGGGCGTTGAAGCACAACAGGAACGAGTCGTCCAACACCCGCTGGCCTCGCGCATCGCGGTCGGGGATGCCGTGGCCGTTGAGGAACACCGCAACGGATTTGGCGAAGCTGGCGCCCCAGTCCTCGTCGGTCATCTCGGTGCCCTCGGGGGTGAACCAGGCGATGTCCGGCAGGCCGTCCTGCCCGCGCCGGCCCACCGGCTTTCCGGAGAAGAATCGGCGCCTGCGGAACACCGGATGCTCGGCGCGCAGCGCCGAGACCGTCTTGGTGAATTCCAGCAATCCGGCGTCGGCGTTGTCCCAGTCGATCCAGGTGAGCTCGTTGTCCTGGCAGTAGCCGTTGTTGTTGCCGTTCTGGGTGCGCCCGAGTTCGTCGCCGTGACAGATCATCGGCACGCCCTGGGACAACAGCAGCGTGGTCAGGAAGTTGCGCTGCTGGCGGGCGCGCAGCGCGTTGACCTGCTCGTCGTCGGTGGGGCCCTCCACACCACAGTTCCAGGACCGGTTGTGGCTTTCGCCGTCGTTGTTGTCCTCGCCGTTGGCCTCGTTGTGCTTTTCGTTGTAGGACACCAGGTCACGCAGCGTGAAGCCGTCGTGGGCGATGACGAAGTTGATCGAGGCCACCGGCCGGCGCGCGGTGTGCTCGTAGAGGTCCGCCGACCCGGACAGACGGTAGGCGAACTCGTCGAGGGTGGCGGGTTCGCCGCGCCAGAAGTCGCGGACGGTGTCCCGGTACTTGCCGTTCCACTCGGTCCACTGCGGCGGGAAGTTACCCACCTGATAGCCGCCCGGGCCGACGTCCCACGGCTCGGCGATCAGCTTGACCTGGCTGACGGTCGGATCCTGTTGCACGAGTTCGAAAAACGTCGCCAGGCGGTCGACGTCGTAGAACTCGCGGGCCAGCGTCGAGGCCAGGTCGAAGCGGAACCCGTCGACATGCATCTCGGTGACCCAGTAGCGCAGCGAGTCCATGATCAGCTGCAGCGCATGCGGATGCCCGACATTGAGGCTGTTGCCGGTGCCGGTGTAGTCCATGTAGTACTGCTTGTCGTCGTCGACCAGCCGGTAGTACGCGGCGTTGTCGATGCCCCGCATCGACAACGTTGGGCCCAGATGGTTGCCCTCGGCCGTGTGGTTGTAGACCACGTCGAGGATGACCTCGATGCCGGCATCGTGCAGCGAGCGCACCATGGCCTTGAACTCCTGGACCTGCCCGCCCGGCGTGGTGGAGCTGGAGTACTTGAAGTCGGGCGCGAAGAACCCGATCGTGTTGTAGCCCCAGTAGTTGGACAGTCCCTTGTCGACCAGGGTGGAGTCGTTGGCGAAGTGGTGCACCGGCATCAATTCGATCGCCGTGACCCCGAGTTCCTTGAGGTGCTCGATGATCACCGGGTGCGCCACCGCGGCGTAGGTGCCGCGCAGCGGTTCCGGGATGTCGGGGTGGGTCTGGGTCAGTCCCTTGACGTGCGCCTCATAGATCACCGTGTCGGCGTATTGGTGATCCGGTGGACGGTCGTTGCCCCAGTCGAAGTAGGGGTTGATCACCACCGACTTGGGCATGCTTTCCGCCGAGTCGTCGTCGTTGCGGCTGTCGGGGTCACCGAAGTTGTAGCTGAACAGCGACTGGTTCCACTCGAAGGAGCCGTCGATGGCCTTCGAATACGGGTCGACCAGCAGCTTGTTCGGGTTGCAGCGCAGCCCCGCCTGCGGGTCGTACGGACCGTAGACGCGGTAGCCGTAGCGCTGGCCCGGTTCGATGTTGGGGATGTAGGCGTGCCAGATGAAGCCGTCGATCTCGGGCAGGGTGACGCGGCTCTCGACGCCCTCGGCGTCGAACAGGCACAGCTCTACCCGCTCGGCCACCTCACTGAATACGGCGAAATTGGTGCCCGCGCCGTCGTAGGTCGCGCCCAGCGGGTAGGCCCGGCCCGGCCACACCTCTCCGGTGGGCGTGGGAGCGAGGGCGTCTGCGGTGGTCATGGCGCTTTCAATACCCTGCCGTCATGGCCGTCAAACCGTGGGCCACGCCTGGCGTTGCCGGAACTGAGCGGAAAGCCTTGTGGCATAGGTGATCACGGCTTGAGTATGACCTTGACCGCACCGTCCTGCTTCTTCTGGAAGATGTCGTAGGCGTGCGGGGCCTGGTCCAACGGCAGCACGTGGGTGGCGAAGTTGTCGACGCCGAGCGGGTCATCATCGGTCAGCAGCGGCATGATGTCGTCGACCCACCGCTTGACATTGGCCTGCCCCATCCGCAGCGTCACCTGCTTGTCGAACAGGGTGAGCATCGGTAGCGGGTCGGCGGTCCCGCCGTACACGCCGCTGAGCGAGATCGTTCCGCCGCGCCGCACGATGTCGATGGCCGAGTACAGGGCGTTGAGCCGATCCACCCCGGCGGTCTGCATCAGCCGCTTGCCCAACGCATCCGGCAACACGCCGGTCACCTGCTGCGCCAGTTTGGCGGCCGGCGAGCCGTGGGCCTCCATGCCCACCGCGTCGATCACCGAGTCGGTTCCCCGGCCGTCGGTCAGGTCGCGGATCGCGTCACCGATTGAGGAGTCGAGCCGCCCCAGATCGATGGTGTGGATGCCGCGTTTCGCGGCGCGCCCCAGCCGTTCGGGCACCAAGTCGACGGCGATGACGCGGTAGCCCAGGTGGTCGGCGATGCGCGCGGCCATGTCGCCGATGGGGCCCAGTCCCAGCACGGTCACCGAGCCACCGTCGGGGATGTCGGCATAGGCGACCGCCTGCCATGCGGTGGGCAACACGTCCGACAGGTAGACGAACCGCGAATCCGGCGGGCCCACAGGCACTTTGATGTGGGTGAATTGGGCCTGGGGGACGCGTAGCAGCTCGGCTTGGCCGCCCGGGATTTCGCCGTAGAGCTCCGAATAGCCGAACAGTGCCGCCCCCATGCCCTGGTCGCGCACCTGCGTCGTCTCGCACTGGGTGTAGAGCTGCTGGCCGCACATGTGGCAACTGCCGCAGGAGATTTGGAACGGGATGACGACCCGGTCCCCCACCCGCAGGTCGCCTGTTTGCGCGCCGACCTCCCGCACGATGCCCATCGCTTCGTGCCCGAGGATGTCGCCGGGGTTCATGAACGCTCCGAGGATCTCGTAGAGGTGCAGGTCGGAGCCGCAGATGTTGGTCGAGGTGACTTCCACAATGGCATCCGTCGGTTGCTCGATCTTCGGGTCGGGCACCGAATCCACCCGCACGTCGCGCTTGCCCTGCCAGGTAACAGCCTTCATACGGCTGGCACATACCCGTCTTGCACTCGTCGAAACCGCGCCGCGGCCGGGGGCTCATCCGGCGCGGGCAGCGCTCGACGGCGAGCCGGCGGGCAATGATCGCGGCCGGCCGCGTTTCAGCCAGGCGGCCACGGCGCAGTGCCCGCGAATGATCAAACCAAAGATCTTGGGCGCCAGCAGTTTTGATCGTCGTGCCGAACTGCCCCGAGACTCGTGATCAGTGCCGGTGGCCCTTGAGCGGGTGCTCGCTGTCTATCAGCGCCGCCGCGATGTCGATGAGCCTGATGTTGGATTTCTGCGAGACCCGGGTGAGCAGTTCGAACGCTTCGACGGCGTCGAGGTTGAAGCGCTCCATGACCACGCCCTTGGCCTGGCCGATGATGTCGCGGGATGCCAAGGCGCTGCGAAATTGGTCCTGCCGGCGCATCATCGACCACGCCAGCGCGATGTGCGTTGCGAACACCGCCCCGACCTCCACGGCGTCCTCGCTGAAGGCCTGCGGGCGCTCGGCATAGAAGTTGAGCGCTGCCATGCTGGTGCCGTCAATGAACAACTCGTACGACAGGATCGAGCGGATCGGCGTCCGCTCGAGCGCCAACCGGCGATAGCGCAACCAGCGCTGTTCGGCGTTCAGGTCGGCGATGTGCATGATGTGGTGCTCCCAGGCGGCCGCCAGACACGGCCCTTCGCCGGCGCTGTTCTGGATCGCGTCGAGCACCATCGGGTAACGATGCGTGGCGACCACGCTGCTGACCGACTTGTTCTCCTCGGCCAGGGTGATACCGGCGTACTGGGAGCCGGTGACGTGGTCGACCCCGCTGTCGATGAGCTCGTGCAACCCGGAAGCGGTATCGCTTTGTTCGCGCTGCAGATTCGCCACCAGCTCTACGAGCTGAGCGACGATCGTGGCATTGCCTTCCCGCATAAGTTCACCCCCGGAGCCGCCTGGCCCGCAGAGCCCCTTCTCGCCTTCATGGCGCCATCCATACGCGTGCGAATGCAAACGCCCAACGAGAAGTCTATGGGCCATCCAACGAAGCGCAAGGCCGCTTAACGAACCGGTCCGAGGGATACCGGCCCGTCACCCGGGCTACCCGCAGAGCCCGAACCCTTCCGTAGCCAACCCTGACGTCAGAAACCCTTCCCAGCCAACGTCTTTCGCGGCCACCGGATACCCAGACGGGACGGGGCTCACGACCCGTCTCGGATGCGCGCCTACACTCGGGACGGTGACCTCCATTGTGATCGTGGGAAGCGGCTTCACCGGATTCACCTGCGCCCGTCGCCTGGCCCGCATTATGCGCCGACGACGCGTCCCCGTCGACATCACGATGGTCTCCCCGGTCGACTACATGCTGTACACGCCGCTGTTGCCCGACGTCGCCGGCGGGGTCGTCGATGCCCGCTTTGTCGCTGTCCCCCTGGCCAATTCGCTCAAGGGGGTGCGCGCGGTGCGTGGCCGCGTGGACGCGGTGGATTTCACCCAGCGCACGCTGACCTATTGCGATCCCGAAGAGCGCAGCCATTCGATGTCCTGGGACCGGCTGGTGCTGACGCCGGGGTCGGTGACCCGGCTGTTCGATGTGCCGGGGCTGGCAAGGCACGCGCGCGGGTTGAAGACCACCGCCGAGGCCCTGTACCTGCGCGACCACTTCGTCGAACAACTGGAGCTGGCCAACATCGAGGACGATCCGCGTGCGGCCGCCGCCCGGCGCACGGTCGTGGTGGTGGGCGCGTCGTATTCGGGGACCGAACTGGTCGCACAGCTGCGGGCGCTGGCCGACGCGGCGGCCAAACAGATGGGCTTCAACCGCGCCGAGGTGCGGTTCCTGCTGCTGGACCTGGCCGACCAGGTGATGCCGGAGGTGGGAAAGCGGCTGGGTGACGCCGCGCTCAAGGTGTTGCGCAAGCGCGGAATCGACGTCCGGCTCGGCATCACCCTCAAGGAGGCGCACGCCGATCACGTTGTGCTCAGCGATGATTCGCGTATCGACACGCGCACCATCGCCTGGGTGACGGGGGTGACCGGCGCACCGCTGATCCAGGACCTGGGGCTGCCGACCGAAAGGGGCCGGCTCAAGGTGCAGGCCGACCTGCAGGTGCCGGATCACCCCGAGGTGTTCGCGGCCGGTGACGCGGCCGCGGTACCCGATCTGACCCAGCCGGGGAAGATCACCCCGCCGACCGCCCAGCACGCGACCCGGCAGGGCAAAGCGCTGGCCCGAAACGTCGCCGCCAGCCTCGGCTATGGCAGCATTAAGGAATACAAACACCGCAACCTCGGCCTGGTGGTCGACCTCGGGCCGCGCTATGCGGTGGCCAATCCGCTCAACATCCACCTGTCCGGGCTGCCCGCGAAAGCCGTCACCAGGTCCTACCACCTGTATGCGATTCCCCGCGGCGTCAACCGGTGGGCGGTGTCGCTGGCCTACCTGACCGACGCGCTGTTCACCCGTTCGGTTGTGTCGATCGGGTTGACCTCCGAGGACGACGCGCAGTTCACGGCCAGCGAAGGCATCCCGATGCCGAAGACGAGCTGAGCCGACCGCGTCTCGGGGTTCAGCCCTCGGCCGACTGTTGGGCCATCGCGTAGGCGAGCTGAAGAAAGTCCGCGCCCGCCAGCGCGCTGAACACGCCGGCGACCAGCCGGGTGAACCGCGGCGCGAACACCAGGCCGATGGCAAACCCGGTGGCCACCCACATGTCCAGGCAGAACGGGCAGGTCAACAACTCTCCCAGGCTGTGCCGGAGCGGGCTTTGCTCGCGGACCTCTTCCTGGACTTCGGCCGGGCCGCCGGTGCCCGCGTAGCGGGTGAACGGCGCGCGCAGCGGGCTCGTCACGGCGTCCTTGGTCAGGGTTCGCGACAGCTTGTGGGTGCCCAGGGTGAGAATGAGCAGGTCCTGGAGCCGCCACCGGGTGGGTAACGTGCGACCGGTGGCCAGCGCCGCCAGCACCGCGGCGACCACCACCGTGCTGTAGACGGCCATGACGGCCAGGTAGCCCCCCAGCGGCCGGTCGTTGTCGCCCCGGTAGGCGTCCGCTTCTTGGCGTGCGCCATCGACGACCTGGGCACCGGTTTCCGTCAACTCAGCCATCGCTTCTCCTAGAACGCATAGCGGGACGGGTACCCGGCCTGGGCCGCTGCAATCGGCGACGGCTCAGACGGTGTCCGGCTCGGAGCGCTTCGCCGTTTTCGCGGCCTCTCGCAATGTGCGGTTGGTGGACCGCAGATCGGTATTGGCCGCCGACAACGTGGCATTGTGGTCCTCGAGATCGAGGATGCGCGCGACGCCGGCCAGGTTGACCCCGGAATCGACCAGCGCTGTGATGCGCTTGATCCTGGCCAGATCATCGGCGCTGTACCGGCGGGTGCCGCCTTGGCTGCGCGACGGCGCGATCAGGCCGTAGCGTTCGTAAAGCCGCAGCGTCTGCACCGCAGTCCCGGACAATTCGGCGGCCACCGAGATGCCATACACCCCATGGTCAGACGCCGGAGCATCCGCGTTACCGCGGTAGTCGACCATCGCGCCTCCCCTTTACCTTCCCGCTTAGAAAATCTGTTTAGCATACTTGCGTCTTTCTGTCGACGGTGCTATATAAAATCTATGTCATTGGACATAGGAAATTGCCGACCCACAGCCTAGATTGGAGTGAGAGGTGACCACCATGCTGATGCGTTCAGACCCGTTCCGTGAGCTCGACCGCTTCGCCCACCAGGTCCTCGGTACCGCCGCCCGTCCGGCGGTGATGCCGATGGATGCATGGCGCGAAGGCGAGAACTTCGTCGTCGAGTTCGACCTGCCCGGCATCGACGCCGACTCGCTGGACATCGACATCGAGCGCAATGTGGTGACGGTGCGCGCCGAACGACCGGCCGTCGACCCCAACCGCGAGATGCTGGCCACCGAGCGGCCGCGCGGCGTGTTCAGCCGCCAGCTGGTACTCGGCGAAAACCTCGATACCGACAAGATCGAGGCGTCCTACTCCGAAGGCGTTCTGCGCCTGCACATCCCGGTGGCCGAGAAGGCCAAGCCGCGCAAGATCACGGTCGGCCGCGGCGACGGCCACAAGGCGATCAACGACAAGGCCTCGGAACGCGAGGTCATCAACGCCTGACCGACGGCGGGCCGGGCGGCGGCCGTACCCACACCGGCATGCGGCCGCCGCACCCCCGGCTCCTGGCGACCGGATACACGATGAAATGGGAACTCGACGGCCAAACCGCCAACGTTGAAGAGGCGTTGGGCGGCGGCGCCGCGCAACCGGCGGGGTGGTTTCGGTTCTACTTCACCGACCAGCGCTGGGAATGGTCCGAGCAAGTGCAACGCATGCACGGCTACGAGCCCGGCAGCATCACCCCGACCACCGAACTGGTGCTGTCCCACAAGCATCCCGAGGACCGCGGCAACGTCGCGGCCACCATCGATCAAATCGTCCACACCCGCCAGGCGTTCAGCACGCGCCACCGGATCGTCGATACCCGGGGAAAGGTGCACCACGTCGTCGTCGTCGGAGACCGGCTCTTCGACGACGACGGTGACGTGATCGGAACGCACGGGTTCTACATCGAGGTCTCCGCGCCCTACGAACAGGCGCGCGAGGACGCCATGAGCGCGAAAGTCGCTGAGATCAGCGAGAATCGGGCCGGCATCGAGCAAGCCAAAGGCATGCTGATGCTGATCTACGGCATCAGCGACAGCGCGGCTTTCGAGTTGCTCAAGTGGTTGTCGCAGGAAGCCAACGTCAAGCTGCGACCGCTTGCCGAGCAGATCGCCCACGACTTCCGCAACGCCGGCCTGCCGCTGAACACCCAGTCGGAATTCGACCATCTGCTGTTGACCGCGCACGAACGCGTCCAAAGTAACCGCGAATAGCGGTTGCAGGCCAAGGCTTTTCGGTGCTCAGTGGTCGAGCACCGGGGCGACCCAGTGCACCCGGGTACCGCCCCCGGGCCCACCGGTGATCGCACAGCTGCCGCCGAGTTGCTCGGCACGCCGCTTCATGTTGGCCAGGCCGCTGTATCGGGTGTTGCCGGCCGGTATGCCGCATCCGTCGTCGATGACGTTGAGGATGAACATGTCCGCGACGCTGATCTCGACGGTCAGCCGCGACGCTCCCGAATGACGAAGGGCGTTGCTGACGGCTTCGGTGGTGACCGCTTCGGCGTGATCGGCCAGCTCGGCGCTTACGGCGCTCATCGGCCCGTCGATGCGCAGGGTCGTGAGGACATCACGGTTTCCCGTCAGGTCGGCCACCACCCGCTGGATGCGCTGCCGGAAATCACCACTGGCGGCCACCGGGGATTTGAGCGCGAAGATCGTGGTGCGGATTTCCTCGATGATGGTCTGCAGATCGTCGAGCGTGCGGTTGAGCCGGTCGGCCACCTCCGGCGAACGCGCCCGGGCCAGGGTGCCCTGCAAATTCATCCCGGCCGCGAAGAGCCGTTGGATGACGTGGTCGTGCAGGTCGTGCGCGATGCGTTCCCGCTCGGCCAGAATGCTCAACCGCCGGGCGTCCTCGCGCGCCGACGCCAGCACCAGCGCGATCGCGGCGTGGGTGGCGAAGTCACTGACCAGATCCAGATAGCTCTCGTTGAACGGCGGCTGCTCGGCGCCGCGGGCGACGGCGATCACCCCGACGACCTCGTCGCGGGCGCGCAGCGGCATCAGGATCGCCGGACGCTGCCCGACGTCGGTGAAGGACTGGATCGGGTAGCGCAGCTCCTCGGTGATCAACGGTTCCCCGGACCGGAACACCGCGCCGCTGGTGGAGCCGTGCACCGGAACCCGCTGCCCGAGCACCTCCGAGGCGTGCAACCCCACCGCGGCGGACACCACCAGCGTGTCGACCTCGTCGTCGGACGCGTCGGCGTCGGTCGGCACCAGGACAATCGCCTGTTCGGCCTCGGTCAGCAGACGCGCGCGTTCGGCGATCAGTTGCAGGGGGCGCCGATGCGGTTCGGGACGCGCCAGCAGCGCGGTGGTGATCTCGCGGCTCGCCTCCATCCACTTCACCGACGTCCGCTCGCGTTCGAAGAGCTGTGCGTTGTCGATGGCGACGGCGGCCCCGAACGCCAACGCCCGCGCGGCAACCTCGTCGGAGTCGGAGAAACCCCGCGCCGGATCGACGTGGGTGAGATACAGGTTGCCGAATACGGTGTCGCGGATAGTGATCGGGACCGCGAGGAAGGCGCGCATCCGCGGATGGTGTTCGGGAAAGCCGACGGCGGCGTGGTGCATGGTCAGATCGTCCATCCGCAGCGCGGGCGTATCCAGCAGCGACAAACTCAACAGGCCCTTGCCGACCGGCAGGTGCCCGATGCGCCGGACCGTCTCGACGTCCATGCCCTCGTGGACGAACGAGATCAGGTTGCCCTCGCGATCGCGGATCGCCAGCGCGCCATAGGGGGCGGAGGTCAATTCCCTTGCCGCGCTGATGATCCGGTGCAACGTGGCGTCCAGATCGAGACCCGCGCCGATCTCGACGATGACCCGCAGCAGCTGCTCCATCTGATCACGCGAGGCCAGCAGCTCGTCGAGCTGGGCGTGCATCTGGCTGACCAGCTCGCGCTGCCCGAGCCCGGCTAAGGCCGAGCCCCTCTCGCCGCCGCTCACCCCGACCAGTCCGGCGCACTCGACGGTGGGCCGGACCGCTGATTCAGTTTCGACGCGAACACCGCCGCCTGGGTGCGGCGCTCCATGCCGAGCTTGGCCAATAACCGGGATACGTAGTTCTTCACCGTCTTCTCCGCGAGGAACATGCGCGCGGCGATCTGTCTGTTGGTCAGTCCCTCGCTGAGCAGTCCGAGCAGCGTGCGTTCTTGCTCGGTCAATCCGGACAGCGGGTCCTTGCGCGCGGTCGTGCCGCGCAGCTTGGACATCAGCGCGGCCGCGGCGCGGTTGTCGAGCAGCGATTTGCCGGCGCCCACCTCTTTGATGGCGTGGGCCAGCTCCATGCCCTTGATGTCCTTGACCACGAATCCGCTGGCGCCGGCCAGGATCGCCTCGAGCATCGCCTCATCGGAGGTGAACGACGTCAGCATCAGGCAGCGCAGGTCGGGGTGATCCGCCACCAGGTCGCGGCACAGTTCGATGCCGTTGCCATCGGGTAGCCGAACGTCGAGCACGGCAACGTCGGGCTGCAACGCCGGGATGCGCGCCTTCGCCTCGGCCACCGTGCCCGCCTCGCCGACGATCTGAAGATCCGGATCGGAGGCGAGTAGATCGGAAAGACCGCGACGGACGACCTCATGGTCGTCGACCAGGAACACCTTGACCATGGCGAGCCCTTTCCTGCCGGTCTGGCAACTGGAAAGATTGCGACCGACCCACCCAATATCCCATATTTCGAAGGCAGCCGCCGGGACGCAACGGGTTCAACGACTTTGGTCCCCACAGGTCGGGACCTTCGGCCGACGCCCCGGCCGGTGATGCGCCAATAGTGTTGCGGCCGTGGTCAATTGCGGCGTCAACCGCACCCGCGGAAAGGAGCTTTCGATGACCGATGAGGGAGTCGTCATCCTGTCGGTGCACGAGTGCTGGGAACTGCTGGGCAGCGCGGCGCTGGGGCGGCTGGTCACCTACGCCGACGGCCAGCCCGATATCTTCCCGGTCAACTACGTCGTCCAGCGCCGAACCGTGCTGTTCCGCACCGCGGGGGGCACCAAGCTGGTCAGCTCCGCGATCAACAATCGGGTGCTCTTCGCAGTCGACGACCACAACGTCGCCGAGGCGTGGAGCGTGATCGTCAGGGGCAAGGCGCGCTCGCTGCACACTCCCGAGGAACTCGAGGAGGCCGAGCGCGCGCAGGTGCTGCCGTGGACCAGGCCGGAGAAGACGCACTATGTGCGCATCGTGCCGGAAAGTGTCACCGGCCGCAGGTTCCAGTTCGGATCACCACCGAGTGACGTTTAGCGCCCGCGGTCACTCGCCCACTCGACGAAGTCGTCGAGGTCACGTCGCGGCGTCGCCGGCAGCGGATCGGCGTTGATCGGCGCCCAACCCACCCGGAGCAGCATCTGCGGGTAGTTGCTGTCGCCGAAGATGTCGCGGCGTACGGCCTCGCGGGTGCCGGCCGTCTCCAGCGGTTCGGTGACCGGGCAACTGGCCAGGCCGGTTGACGTCGCGGTGAGCAGCACCGCGCTGGTGGCCTCACCGGCGCGCAGCTGGGCCAACCGGTCGTCGTGGCGGGTGCCCAGCGCAAGCACCACCGCGTTGTCGTCGGCCGGGGACGAGTCCGGTGCCATCGGCAGCGCCGCGCCCGCGAACAGCCGGCTCGGGATCTTGGCCTGCGGGTCCGATATCGGCGCATTGCGCGCGGGCACCCCGGCGACCGAGAAGTAGCGCCCACTCCATGCCGTCAGCTCGACGAGATAGTCCTGGGTCAGGTGATCGCGGACCGACTGCGCGACGATGCCGTGCAGCGCCTCGATGTCTTCCACCTGACACAGCGTGACGCCGGTGCGCGCGGCCCGCGCCGCCATCAGCGCGATGTCGCCCATGGGCACCGGCCAGGAGCTGTAATAACGCCGATCGGTGCGCCGCCGCGGTATCGCCGCGGCCAGTGCGATGTCGACGGAATCGGCGGGGTACGGCGAAAGCTGCAGCGTGGCAAGGTGATTCGGGTCGGCAACGTTCGGCAGCCGCATCACCTTGGACCGCCACCCCACCGCGGCGAACGCCGCAACGCAGTGGTGCAGCGCCGTGCCGCAACTCAGAACCAAGTCGCGGCCATCGGGGTCGGTGTTGGGCAGCTGGCGGCCGGCGTCGGCGTGCAGCTGCAGGCTGGTCGCGTCGACGCGCCACCGCCACGGTTGGGTGTTGTGCACCGACGGGGCGCGTGAGGCCAGCGTCAGGGCGGTTCGGATCGTCCCGGCGTCCGGAAAGCGGTCGTTCATGCCATGGTCCCCCTTCTCTCCTAGCGCCTTGCCGGTATCCACCATCACGCGTTGTTGTCGACAGCACGAGGGCAGGACGGCTCTAACTCGAGGGACTTTCGGCCAATCTCCGTGGCCGCCCCGCCGCGGGGCCCGTCGCCCTTATGCTGACGACGATGGCGAACCACGGCCCCGATCCCACCACGCCGCTGTGGCGCGCGGCCCAGGTGTTCCGGCTGCTGAGCTGCATCTACGCCACCGGCTTTCAAATCGCGATCAATCCGGATCTAATGCGGCCGGTGCTGGGCTGGGTGCTCTTCGGCGCGCTGATCGGCTGGAGCGCGGCCTGCGCGGTCGCCTACCTGCGCGGCTTCGGGCGCCGGCCGGCGTGGGTGCTGGCCGAGCTCGTGGTCGTCGTCCTGCTGATGTGGTCGAACAGTCTCGTCGCGAGCCCGCACTGGGCGGCCGAGAACCAGACCTGGCCGACGACGTTGTGGGCGAGTAACCCCACGATCTCCGCCGCCATCCAGTTCGGCCCCGCCGGCGGAATGCTGACGGGCCTGGCGGTGATGGCCACCAATTTCGCCGTCAAGGATTACCTCGCGCTCAACCTCGGGCACAACGCCACCGTCATCATCGAACTGGCGATCGGCATGGCGATCGGGATGGCCGCGCAGACCGCGCGGCGCGCCCACGCCGAGCTGCAACGAGCGGCCCAACTGAGCGCCGCGGTGGCCGAACGCGACCGATTGTCCCGGCAGGTCCACGACGGAGCGATCCAGGTGCTGGCGCTGGTCGCCAAGAAGGGCCATGAGATCGGCGGCGCCACAGCAGAACTCGCCGACCTGGCCAGCGAGCAGGAGCGCGCGTTGCGGCGCTGGCTGGCGGGCACGGACATCGAGGCGGATGCCGACGGGGTGACGCTCGACCTGCGCTCACTGCTGCGGTGCCGGGAATCCGATCGCGTGTCGTTCAGCCTGCCCGGCACCCCGGTGCCGCTGGGGCGTTGGGCGGCAACGGAACTCGACGCCGCGGTGGGCAACGCGCTGGACAACGTCATCGCCCATGCCGGTCCGGAGGCGCACGCGTACGTGCTGGTGGAGGACCTCGGCGATTCGGTCGTGGTCAGTGTCCGCGACGACGGGGTGGGGATTGCCGCCGGCCGACTCGAGGAGGCGTCTCGTCAGGGACGGCTGGGCATCGCCCAATCGATCGTGGGACGCCTGACGGCGCTGGGCGGCAGCGCCGAATTGCACAGCGCCCCAGGGGAGGGCACCGAGTGGGAGTTGTGCGTGCCACGCCGGAAGGAACGCCATGGCGGATGACGAGACGCCGACGAGCGTGATGGTCGTCGACGACCACCCGATCTGGCGTGACGCGGTCGCCCGCGACCTGGCCGAGGAGGGCTTCGCGGTGGTCGCCACGGCCGACGGCGTGGCCGCCGCGGGGCGGCGGGCCGCCGTGGTCAAGCCCGACGTGGTGGTGATGGACATGCAGCTGACCGATGGCGACGGTGCGCAGGCGACCGCCGCGGTGCTCGCGGTGTCACCGTCGACGCGGGTGCTGGTGCTGTCGGCATCCGACGAGCGCGATGACGTGCTGGAGGCGGTCAAAGCCGGTGCGACGGGATACCTGGTCAAGAGCGCCTCGAAAGCCGAACTGGCACAGGCGGTGACGGCCACCGCTGCCGGCCGCGCAGTGTTCACCCCCAGCCTGGCCGGGCTGGTGCTGGGCGAATACCGGCGCATCGCGCAGAGCAAGGACGACGGGCCCGCCCGCCCCAGCCTCACCGAACGAGAAACGGAGGTGCTGCGCTACGTGGCAAAAGGACTGTCCGCCAAGCAGATCGCCGAGAGGCTGTCGTTGAGCCACCGCACGGTGGAAAACCATGTGCAGGCGACCTTCCGCAAGCTCCAGGTCGCCAATCGGGTGGAACTGGCGCGCTACGCCATTGAGCACGGCCTGGACGAAGAGCCGTGACCCGCGGGGCGGGCGGATAACCGCACTTGCCCCGCGGGCCGACGCCTCTGGGCTACCGCGTCGCGGCGTGGCCTCCGCCGACCGGTACCGCGCCCTTGTGCTGGGCCATGATTCGCGCGCTCACCAGTGCGGTCACCACCACGGCCATGCACACCAGCCCGTCGTCTTTGAGGCCCCACCTGATCGCCGCGAGCAGCGCCACGCCGGCCGCGCACAGCAGGGCACCGACGGCCACGCCCCGGTCCCGTGACGTCACCGCGGGCGCGCCGTCCCAGCCGGACAGCGGGTTGTTCTCCAGCGGCCGCAGCGCAACGAACAGCACCGCCACCGTGACGACCACGATGAGCACCTGCGCGAGGCTGATGGCGAGGAAATCCTGCGCGCCCGGAAAGCGTGGGCAGCCAAGGTAATCGAAGATCAGGTGCACACCCAGCAGCACCGGCATGTGCCACAGGTACAGGGTCATCGCGCCCGAGTTGCCGATGGCGGTCCACCACCACACTCGCGGCCGCTGCGCCCAACGCGCGATCGCCGGTGCGGCCGCGATGGCCAACGCGCTCAGGATGATTGCGTGGCCGGCCAGCAGCAGTGACGGCGGGCTGGTGTTGGACAGGTGGTGATCGCCGGTGCCGACCATGCTGATCTGATACGGCCCCCAGTGCACCAGTGCGACATCGACGGCGAGGAAGACGGCGGCGACGGTCAGCGCGGCGCGGCCACCGAGCAACCGGCGCCGGTAAGCCACACCGAACATCGCGGGAATCAGCCAGACGGCCAGGTTCAGATAACCCAGTGGCATCAGCGCCGGCCACTGCAGGCGGATCACGTCGATCAGCGCGATCGTCCCGAAGACCGCCGCCACCCCGGCGGCCAGGCGCCCGGCCGTGGTGATGCGGTACAGCACCGGCATGGCGGCCAGCACCAGAACGTAGGCCCCCAAAAACCACAGCAGCTGCGTGCTGACACCGGCGATCGGCTCGTAGACGTGTTGCGGCAGCGCCCGATACAGCACGGTCAGCGTCACTGCCCAGAACGCCAGATAGTAGAACACCGGCCGGAACAGCCTGGTGCAGCGCCTCATCAGCCAGTCGCCCCAATTGGTGCCCGGCGCCCAGGAGGACACGCACGCCGCGGCGCCGGCGAAGAAGAACAGCGGCATGATCTGCAGCAGCCACGTCATCGCCTGAAACAGCGCCGAGGTGGTGAGCAGGTTGTCCCAGATCAGGACGTTGTTGCGGATGATGCTGGCCGCCATCACGGTATGGCCGAGCACCACGCCGACCAGCGACGTGATGCGGATGACGTCCAGGACGCGATCACGATCGGCCGGCGTACTCGCGGCCACCTCGGCGACGTCGGGAAACCTGACAAGAGTGGTCATGGGAGCGGAACTGCCCTTCTGTGGTGTGAACGCCGAAGCGTTGTGGTGGAGCAGGAATCGTGCGATGAGAAAAGCATCGCCGGTGGCGCGGGCGCGGGCGTGCGCACTTCTACGCGTAGGCGCTGAGTAGTTCTACTCAGCCCGCGGAGTTGAGCGGGTCGTAGTCGGCCAGCAGCTTTTCGATGCGGGCCTCATCGAGTCGCACCCGGACGGTCGCGGCCTCCTGTTGGTCGCGGATCACCTTGGCCAGGGTGAACGCGCTCGACACCAGGAACAGGAAGGTAACACCGAGGAACAATCGCGGCCACGGGTCAAGCGGCAGGAAGTAGATCCCGCCGAGCGCGGCGAGGAAGCTGATCGCGAACGCGACGGCGGCCTGGACGAAGAAGGCGGCGGTGGTTTTCGACGTGCTGTTGGGGATGGTCATGCCAATCAGACTGCGGCAGCACACCACCCGCGAGGATCCGTAAGACTACTCAGATTCGCCCGCGCGATCGCCCGGCCGCGCCAGCAGCACCGCAGCGGCGCCCGCGGCAGCCACCCCGATCGCGGCGGCGATCACCGTCGCCACCTCCACCGAGGCGAACCCGGAGTCGGCGAGCGGTTTGACCACGGCCACCACGCCCAGGGCGGGCATCACCAGCCGAACCCACCAGGCCACCACGCTGTCCCCGGGTAGTCGCGAATTAGCCTCTGTGACAAACACATACAGTGCCATCAACAGCAGGGGTGCTGCGCCCAGGATCGCCAGGCCGATCCAGCGCGCGCCGTCCGCCGAGACGACGGCGCCAACCAACGCGACGAGGGCGACGACCGCCAGCCGCAGGCCCGCGCCGGCCGGCGCCCCGCGCATGACCGCCAGGCCCGCGGCGGCGCGCACCGCGGCCCAGGCGGAGACCAACGCGGCGGCCACCGCCAACGCGAGGCCGGCCACCGCGAGCCACCGCCGGCCCTCGTCGGCATAGAACTCGGGCACCGCCTCGGCCAGCATCTTGGCGCTCCATCGCCACGGGCCTATCACGCCCTGGTGATCGCCCACCCACAACACCACCGCCACCGCGGCCACCAGCACGACGGCCAGCGACATGGATCGTCCCGGCCTGGCGACGCGCGGGATGCGGACGGTGAGCAGTTCGACGCCCACCATTCCCAGGCCGAAGCCGACGAGCTGGCCGGACAGCGGGCGCGGTGTTGCGGCCGTCCCGATGACGACGGGGTCGGTGCTCAACGCAACGAGGGCGGCCACCGACACCGCGAGGCAGCCGTAGAGGAGCAGGCCGGCGAGCACGAGCGGCATCGCCAGCGTCGCCACGACACGCGTCGACGCCCAACAGGCGGCGGCACCGACCACCACCGCCACGACTGCGGCGCCGACCGGCAGCCACGACACGATCTTGACGGGGTCTTGATCGGGCCAAAGCAGCTGCAGCAGTTGCAATCCGAGCGTGGCCGCGAACTCCGCGGCCAACACCAGGTAGGCAAGCAACTGAACGATGCCCGCGGCCGTCCCCGCTTTCGGGCCCAGGGCGGCGCCGATCAGCTCGGCGGTGCTGCGCGCGTGCGGCGCGTGGCCGCGCAGCCGCGCCAGCGCGTAGATCACCGGAATCATCACCACCGCGCCCACCAGGGCGCCCAGCCCGTACCACGCCGCGGACGCGATCACGGCCATGCTCAGCGCGGCGGCCCGCCATGTTCCCAGCACCGGCTCCCCCGAGCCCGTCTCCGGCCGCGCCGGCGCGGGCAGCGATTTCTTCGGCATCGCCTAAGCATGACGTAGCGGCGCTGAATTGATCAACGAACGCGCCTCGGTCACGCCCACGAACCAGCAACACGACGCCTTGCATATGGCTCAATAAATCGCTTAGTATCTAAGCGAATTTTGCCGGTGCGTCGGAAGGGGTCTCAAGTGCCCACGGCGGTCAAGACAAAGCGAGCCCGTCTCGTCGACTTGCTGCTCGGCTCGCTCGCGCGTCGATACAGCACGGCCGCAGTGCTTTTCCACCACGCGGTCGCCGAGAAGTTAGGGCTTGGCCCCACGGACACGAAGTGTCTTGATCTGCTGCGTGAGCGATCCGCGATGACGGGCAGCGAACTCGCCGCGGCCACCGGGTTGACCACCGGTGCGATCACCGGTGTGGTGGCGCGCCTGGAGAAGGCCGGTTACCTCCACCGCGATCCGCACCCGCAAGACGGACGCAAACAAATCCTGCGTCCGGTCGAGGCGCGGTTTCAACAGGTACACGACGTGTTCGGGCCGTTTCGTGGCGATCTCGCGACCCTGTTGTCGGAGTTCGATGAGCACCAGCTCAACGCCATTGCGCGGTTTCTCGCCGAAGGAACCGAGATCACGTTCAGACATGCGGCGCTACTGCGAGCTCAGCCGTTTTCTGCCGACGACAGATCGGGCGGCTACCGTGGCAAGGCGCCGCGATGAGCGTGCTGGAAGTCGAAGGGGCCCAGCTGTATTACGAGACCCGCGGCGACGGCCCGCCGATGTTGCTGATTCCCGGCGCCAACGGCGATGCGGGCGTCTTTGAGCCGCTCGCCGACAGATTGTCCGCACACTATCGGGTAGCGACATACGACCGGCGGGGCTTTAGCCGCAGTCGCCTTGCCGGCCCACAAGATTACTCACGGCGATTGTCCACCGACGCCACGGACGCGCGGCGCCTCATCGAGCACGTGGCGGGCGGCGGAGAGGCCACCGTCTTCGGTACCAGTTCTGGAGCCGTTGTGGCGCTGCGTCTCCTGCTCGAGCACGCCGACGTGATCGATACCGCCGTGTTGTTCGAGCCGGCCGCCATGTGCTTGCATCCGCAAGGCCGGCAATGGATCGAGTTCTTCGCCTACGTCTATGACGTATACCGGCGCGCGGGAACGGACCCGGCGTTGAAACTGTTCCGCGAACGTACGTTTCCGGCGGTAGACCACGCGGTCATGCAGCGGTCCAGAAATCCAAACTCCCCGCACGCGGTGGCGAACGCGGTCTACTGGTTCGAGCGTGAGCTTCGCGAGTACACCTCGGCGCAGGTGAACACCGAAGCCCTGCGCCCATGGGCCGAGCGCATCGTCCCCGCCGTGGGGCGGGAATGCCGAGGCTATCCCAATCACGAGGTGAGCTGTCGATTGGGCCGCCTGCTCGACCGCGATGTGGTCGAAATGCCGGGCGGACACGTGGGTTTCGTGACCGATTGTGACGCGTTCGCTGACGCCCTGCTCACCCGACTGCAACAGGAAACCTCGGCACGACACGGAACACGGTAAGCGAAGAACCGAACGGGTCAACGCGGGAAGGCAGATGGCGGGATGGACGTACCGTTCACCACCAGATACGGGATCGAGGCGCCCTATTGGCCGGCGGGATTCGCGCTGGGCGGCGTAGCGCTGCTGGCCGTGGCGCGCTCTCGCGGTCGCTGGTGGCGTGCTCCCGCCGCGGCGTTGTTCGCTCAGGCGGCGCTGTATCTGCACACCACGTTGCGCGGAAAACACGTCGTGTGGCGCCGGGAACTGGACCGGCTGGCATTGAATGGCGATGAGCGCCTACTCGATGTCGGCTGTGGCAGCGGTGCGGTGCTGATCGCCGTCGCCAAGCGGCTCCCCCGCGGGCGAGCCGAGGGTGTCGACCTATGGCGCAGCAGGGACCAGTCCGGCAACGATCCCGCGCGTACGCGGGAAAACGCCCGCGCCTGCGGTGTGGCGGATCGGATCCGGCTGCACACCGCCGACATGACCGAATTGCCCTTTCCCGACGGCTCCTTCGACGTCGTCACCTCGGCGCTCGCGGTGCACAACATCTCCAACTCCGCTGACCGCCGCCGCGCGGTGGCTGAGATGGCCAGGGTCCTCAAACCCGGCGGCAGGCTTGTCCTGGTCGACATCATGCACGTCACCGACTACGCCAGGGTCCTCGCTGACGCGATGACCAACCTCAACTGCCGCGGTCTTGGCATCAACTATTGGTATGGCGCCCCGTGGCTGCCCGCACGCGTGCTGACGGGCACCCGGCGCTGACTTCAGGCATCGATCACGCGTCTATTTTCACGCGCCCGGATTTCGCGCGGGAGACGCAGACCAGCATCTCGTCGTCACCTTCCGCGGTGCGGCCGCGCCGATCGACTTGCCCGTCAAGCACTTTGACCTTGCAGGTGCCGCAGAATCCCTGCTGGCAGGAGTACGCGGTGGTCGAATCGCGGTCGAGCATCACGTCCAGCGCCGACCGGTTCGCCGGCACCTGAAGCACCCGCTGCGAGCGGGCCAGTTCCAGCTCGAAGGGCACCCCGTCGACCACCGGCGGCGGGCCGAAACGTTCGTAGTGCAGCGGCGCGTTCGCGTGTTCGTTGCGGGCGGTGCGCACCGACTCCAGCATGGCGGTGGGGCCACACACGTAGACGGCCGTCGCCGGCCCGGCGCCGGCGAGCAAGTCCGACGCGGTGGGGATCCGGCCCCGCTCGTCGTCGGCCCACACCGTCACCCGGTCCGGCGCCACGGCCAGCACCTCGTCCAGCAGCGGCATGTAATCGCGGGTGCGCCCGGCATACACGGCGCGCCAATTGATTCCGCGCTGCTGGGCCGTCTGGATCATGGGCAAAATCGGTGTCACCCCGATGCCGCCGATCACGAACAGCACCTCGCGCTCGTCGGTGACGAGATAAAACGCGTTGCGGGGACCCTCGAACTCGAACCTGTCCCCCACCTTGAAGGTGTCGTGCATCTCGATCGAGCCGCCGCCGCCGTCGGCGATGCGGCGCACCGCGATGCGATAGTCGGTGCGTCGGCCGGGCGAACCACACAGTGAGTACTGCCGGCGGCGTCCCGATGGCAGCCGAACGTCGATGTGCGCGCCGGGCGTCCAGGACGGCAACAACCCACCGGCCGGGTCGGCCACCGTCAGGGCGACGACGTCGGGGGCCAGAAGCTCGCGGTTGATCACCACCGCGGTGGTGGTGCGCTGCACGGGCTGCACGCGCGAGGACGTCCACCGCGACGCCGATGCCAGGCCGCCGAACAGCGCGCCGACCCCGTACAACGCCGTGTACATGCGATCACGCTTGCGGCGGCCGTAGAGGTCGGCCGGAATGCTGTCCCAGATGCTCTGTGCCACAATCAACCTCACGCCTGGCCGATGCCGCGACGGTCCGCGGACTGGGCGATCAGGTCAACCCACTCGCCGGTGAGCCGGGCGATGACCTCGGGGTATGCGCTGACCACCCAGTGGCCGCCCTCGATCGGGACGACCCTGCCGCCCTCCGGGATGGAACCGGTAAACCGTTGCAGGGCGGGCGATACGAAGTAATCCTGGCGCGCGACGAGCACCTGCACCGCAACGGTGGTCTGCGGCAACCGCTTTCCGGGCGCGAGCATCGGCTTGGGCATGTTGGCGCGGTACAGGTTGAGCCCGTTGAGATAGTCGCGGATGGAGCGGCTGGTCGCGGCGCGCCGATGCCCGGCGCCCCGCGGCCGCCCGATGAGTTCCACCACGGCAAAGACCGCCACGGTCGCCCGCGACCAGATCGCCAGCTCGGGCACGCCGGGGCACAGAAAGAACCAGATGTAGCTCGAGGCCAAGGCCTGCTTGAGGACGTCGAAGACGCCGCGCGGCGACCGCGGGGACCGCAGGAACCTGCCCGCGTAGTTCAGGTGCGGGCCCGAGATCGACGTGAACGAGGCAACCTTGTTCATCACCGCGTCGTCGGTGACCGCCGCCCAAGCCTGAATCGAGCCCCAGTCGTGGGCCAACAAATGAACCTGGTCGACCCCGAGGCTGTCGATCACCGCGTCGATGTCCGAAACCAGCTGGCCGAAGCGGTATCCCGCCCGCCTGGCCGGCTTCGACGAATCCCCGGCGCCGCGCACATCGTAGGCCACGACATTGAAGCGGCGGCCCAAGATCTCGGCGACCCCGTCCCACACGTGGTGGTTATCCGGGTAGCCGTGGATGGCCAGGACGGTCGGACGGCCCGGGTCGATGTCGGTGTAGGCGTGCACGGCCAGTCGCACGCCGTCGGACGCGGCGACCGTGGTTAGGGCCACTTCGGTCGTCATCGTCAGCGCCGGTTTCAGTGCGAGGCCCGGGCCGCGGGCGACCGGGCCAGGTAGTCGACGGCGCGCCCGACCCCGCCGAGCTGTGACGGATGAAAACTCGGTGTGTAGTAGGCGCCGATGACCCGGAGGAACTGGAACGGCCCGGGCACCAACCCGCGGCGCGCCGCGCGAAAGTAGTCGCGCCAGCGCGGCTTGGTACCGGGCGGCAGGTAGGGATCGACCGAGTACATGAACCGCACACCGCGGACGAACAACCACAGCAGCGCCGGCGTGATCAGCAGCTGCGTGCGCACCTGCCGCCAGTACCCGCCGCGCAGGTGCTTCATGGTGTCGAACGCGACCGCCTTGTGCTCGACTTCCTCGGCGCCGTGCCAGCGCAACAGGTCGAGCATCACCGGGTCGGTGCCCATAGCGTCGTGTTGTGGGGTGTCGAGAATCCATTCGCCGAGGATCGCGGTGTAGTGCTCGAGGGCGGCGACCATCGACACCCGCTCGAGCAACCAGCTCTGCCGGCGGCGGTTGCTCCACCGCGGCCGATCACCGATGAGTTGGGTGAACAGCCAACGCATTTGGTCGGTGAACGGCGTCACATCGATGCCCTTGGCCGCGAAGTGCCCCAGCACCCCCGCGTGCGCCTGGGAGTGCATGGCCTCCTGGCTGATGAAACCCTGCACATCGCGACGCAATTGATCGTCTTTGATCAGCGGCAAGGTGTCCTTGAAGGCGTCGACGATGAATTCCTCACCCGCGGGCAGCAACAAATGCAGCACATTGCAGAAATGCGTGGTGAAGGGTTCGTTGGGCACGTAGTAGAACGGCAGCGTCGACCAGTCGAAGTCGACGTCACGCGCCTGCAGGACGATCCGCTCGTGGTCGAGCGAGGCGTCATGCGGGCCCGTTGCCTTGTCATCGACGGTGAACATCGTCGCCACCCCTTTCCGTCCTGCGCCAAGTCGTGCGGCTAGGCGCTGCGTTGCGCGTCGTCCTCTACCTCAGTGATCAGACGCTCGCTGCGCAAGAACCGGACCAGATGATCGACCGTCTCGGTCAGGGCCGGCTCGCGCAGCCGGACCTTGGTCAGGCCCCGCCGATGACGGTACTGGGTATTGTCGTAGCGCTTGTCGCGCATGGCCGCGATCTTGTCCGCCGACCGGGTGAGGAAATCGACCAGCGGATACATCTGGTCGTTCGGCGTGCAGCGGCGGTTCAGCTGCTCGGTGAACGACGGGATGTCGTGGTATTCAAAGCGATACCCGTAGCGTTCGGACAGAATGCGGGTGACGTCGGTGAGGTTGTAGTAGTCGTCGGCGGTCATGTTGAAGACGCTGCCCGACTCGTCCGGCAGGCCCATCAGCGTGACGATGTGATCCGCGATCAAGTCCGCCGGCAGCAGGCTGATCTGGTTGAGCGCGTTGACGGCGATCCCGTGCTCGATCATGAACGCCGTCAGGCGCACCAGGATGTCGTCCTGGCTGCCGAAGCCCGCCCGGGTGGGCGAGATCAGCGAGGGCCGGTAGATGCGGACGTCGAGTCCCTTGCGCTGCGCGGCCAGCGCCAGCTGCTCGCCGACCCACTTGGTCTGCGAGTAGCCGAAGTCCAGGCCGGCCATCTTCTCGTTGGCGTCCCACTCCCCGACCACCGGCTCGGTGCTCCAGCCGTAGATGAACGTGCTGGAGACGAGGTGGAAAGCCTTGCGGTGGTTGGTCATCGCCAGCCGCAACAGTTCACGGGTGCCTTCCACGTTCGCGGGCCGCAGCGCGTCGTAGGTGCGCACGTAGTTGACCAGCGCGCCGTTGTGCACGACGACATCGACGTCATGGGCCAGTTGCTGGAAGGCCGCCTCGCCGATGCCCAGCGCGGGCTGGGCGAGGTCGCCGCAGACGACGCGCACCCGGGCGCGGACATCGGCTTCCAGCGCCGGGGTCCACAGCTGGGCGCGCCGCAGCGACGCGACGATGCGGTCCAAGCCGTGCGCGGGGTCGGTGGCGCGCACCAATGCGTGCACGGTGTAGGAGGTCCGCGACAGCAGGCTGCTCACCAGGAACGGCCCCAGGAATCCGGTCGCGCCCGTCAGCAACAGGTCGGTGGGCTCGCCCGGCCGCGCCGGCGCCAACTCCGGCAGCGGCAGCGCCGCGTCGGCCCGCATCTGGGCGGCCTCGTGGGCCTCGTACTCGGCGGCAATCTTGTCCAGCGCCCGGCGCAGGGCCTCGAGCGGCTGGCCGGATCCCTCGCCGAATTGCCTTATCAGACCGAAGAATTCGGACACCGTCAACCGCTGGAGCAGCCGGGTGTTGACCTCTTCGGCGAGCTCCCCCGCGCCGTTCTCCTCCAGCAGGGCCTGCAGGTCCGTGCGGAGCTCGGCCAGCGCCAGCGAGTCGATGCCGAGATCGGCGAACGAGCAGTCCTCGTCTCCGGTGAGGTCGTAACTCTCGATGAGGTTGCGGAAGCGTTCCAGCGGACCGGCGCCGGCACCCAGTTCGCCGTGCGTCCGGTTGGCGGACTGGTTGACCCAGGTGGCGAAGGCGGGCAGCTCGCCGTCCAGCCACAGCTGGCGCGTCGAAGCACGCCGGATCTTGCCCGACGTGGTCTTGGGGATGCTGCGCGGCGGCGCGAAGACGATCGCGTGCGGATCGATGTGGCAGTGCCGGCGGATCGCGCGGGCCACGGACTTGGCGTCCGGAAGGTTGTGCTCGTCGCGCACCTCGGCGACGACGATCAGCGCTTCGGACTCGTCGTGCTCGACCGCGAAGGCGGCGACGCAGCCGCTCCGGACGTGCGCGGCCGTGCGCTCGACGACGGCTTCGATGTCGGAGGGGTAGCAGTTGACGCCGCGGACGATGATCAGGTCCTTGCTGCGGCCGCAGACGAAAAGCTCACCCTCGTAGAGGAAACCGAGATCGCCGGTGCGCAGGAAGGTGTGTTCGTCATCGCCGGCGATGCGGGCGCCGAACATCTCGGCGGTGAGCTCCGGACGGTTCCAGTAGCCGGCGCCCTTGGAGGGTCCGGCCAACCAGACCTCGCCGACCCGCCCGTCGGGCAGCGCCTGGCGCGATTCGGGATCGACAATGCGAACCAGCGTCTCCTCGATGGGCTTGCCGCAGCTGACCAACGCGACCTGGTTGCTGTTCTCCGGCAACGCCTTTTCGACGCGCGCGACGTTGCGCTCCAGCCCGCGCTTGTTGACCGCGATGGTCTGGCGCCCGCGGATCGACACGATCAGGGTTGATTCGGCCATGCCGTAGGCGCCCGTCAGCGCCTCGGGCCGCAGGCCGTACTCGGCGAACCGCTGCCGGAAGCGAGCGAAGGTGTTGGCGCGCAGCGGTTCTGCGCCCACCACGATGCATTCGAGGCTGCTCAGGTCCACGCCGGCCAGCTCCGCGGCGGGCAGCTTGTCCTCGCGCAGGCAGTACTCGAGCGCGAAGTTGGGTCCCGGGGTGTGGGTGGCGCGCACGTCGCTGATGAGCCGAAGCCACGACGAGGGCCGGGCGAGGAAGTCCAGGGGCGACATCGCGTGGGTCGACCCGCCCAGCAGCACGATGAACATGTAGGCCGAGATCAGGCCCATGTCGTGATGCTGCGGCAGCCACGAGGCCAGCACCACGTCGCCGGTGAAGGCGGAGCCATTGGCGATGACGTTGGCGTGGGTGACGATCACACCCTTGGGATTGCTGGTCGACCCGGACGTGTACTGCAGGAAGAGCACCTCGCCGGGCGTGTCCGCGACCGGGGCGCCGCCGAAGTCCTGGGCACCGTCGGTGGCGAACCAGGGCAGGTCCGGCAGGCCGGCGTCGGACTCGTCCGTCCAGACGCCCTGCCCGCGGCGCTGGCCGAGCAGCAGGCGGAAGTCGTACTCGAACTGCTTCGTCGACAGCACCGCAGTCGCCTGGCAATCGCGCGCGATGAAGCTGAGCTTGGCCAGTCCGGAATCGAAGGACATCGGCAAGGGCGGGCTGACCGGAACGGCGATGACCCCGATGCGCGCGCACGCATACAGCGCGGCGATCATTTCCAGACCGGGTGGGTAGACCAGCAGCGCACGATCGCCGGACTTGAGGCCGGCCTCTGTGGACAGGTAGGCGGCCAGCTCGCGGGTGCGTTCGGCGAAGGCCTGGTAGGTGTAGTGCTCGAGTTCGCGGCCGTCGGCATCGACGAACCGGAAGAGGGTTTGGTCCGGCCTCTGCGCTTCCCACATCTGCAGGTAATCGATCAGCGTCTCCATCGTAGGAGTGATCCCCCTTCCAGGTTGGCTTAGCCCGAGAACGACTTCCGTCGTGAATATAAAGACTAATGTAGCGCCATGAGGCCGTCCTGAGCAAAGCGTAGATAGGCATTAAGGGCCGTCGCACACCACATTCACAGGTGAAACTTAAATGGCAGAATTAAATGCACTAATGCTGATCTCCGCGCATACGGACTTCAGTATCTCAGTGGCATGCGAGCTGGCGTTACGCCGGTTCGACCACCTGAGATACTGAACTACGTATCTACGAATTCACGCAATTCGATTGCGCCGCCGATCGGACGCACGGTCACAACAATATTATCTTCGTCACGCCCAATGGCGAAATTGCAAATCGAAAAACGCAATTCGATTCGCGCTGCAGAGCCCACCACGGCGACCGCCCGCCGAACGGCCTGCGTGCCGGGCTAGGCGGGCCGGGCGATGCGGATACGCGGGCCTGGCCGGACCACCAGTTTGACGATGCCCAAAAAGCGCTCCCCGTCGATGATGGGCGACAGCGGTTCGTCCTCGGCCTCGATGACCATCTCACGGCCGTTGACATCGCGTAGCCCGGCGCCGCGGAGCATGCCGTTGGTCAGGGCCGTCGGAAGCTGCGCGACGATCCTGGACGGCCGCAGGTATCCGGCCTGAAAATGCAGCGCACCGGGCTCGGAAGCCTTGGGGAACAACCGAAGTGGGCCGCCGATGCGCAGGTCGATCGCGCCGGCGTGCAGCAGGCTGTGCGTGCGCGACGGGACCTCGTCGCCGTCGATCACCACGCGCGCTTGCGTCGGGGTGAACAGGATGGACGCATAGTTCGGCGTCTTCACTCGGCTGGGGGCGACCTTGGAGGTGATGTAGTCGCCGAAGCTGCGAGCGATCACCCGCGCGACGGCCAGCCGGCCGTGATCGGGAGAGTCGTAATACCGGTCGTAGAAACGGTTTCCGACGCCGCCGGCGGCCAGCCCGAAGCAGAGCCGATGAAACGCCGCGCCGTCGGCGGTGGCGCCGTCGAGCACCAACGTGTCCAGCTCCACCTCGGGCGGGGGTCGATCGTTTTCGGCGGCCGCGGTCAGCGCACGGATGATCGCCTCGGGCCGCCCGCGCACCCGGGCCTTGCGGGCGACGGCGTTGACGCTGCCGCCGTTGGTCGGGACGAACGCGGGCCAGCGTTGCGGATCGCCGATGCAGTGCTCGATCTCGTTGATCAACCAGTGCAGTGCGCCGTCGCCGCCGTCGCCCACCAGGTGGGTGACCCGCGGCGCCAGCTGCGCGATGGTGTCGCACAGCTCCTCGATCGAGTTGGTCTCGTGCACCTCGCCCCAGGGGCCGACGATGCGACGCAGTTCGGCGATGCGATCGCGGGAAGCGGAGCGATTTTTCCGCGCTTTCGGATTGACGATGACGCCTAGATGCATCCGGCGATCCCCGCGGCAGGTGGGGTTTCGCTGGTCATCCCAGGCACGATACCTGGGCGCGGCGGGTGACCGACATCGCTCCCGCCCGCCGCCGCACGGCCCGTCGGCCCACCGGCCGGGGTCGCAAGTGCGAAGTTAGGGTGGCTGCCATGGCCGATTGGACCGCAGCACAGCTGCCCTCGTTCGCCGGACGGACCATCGTCATCACCGGGGCCAACGCCGGGCTGGGCGAGATCACCGCCCGCGAATTGCTCCGGGTGGGTGGCCACGTCATCCTGGCAGTCCGCAACACCGACAAGGGCCACGCGGCCGCCGCTCGCATGACCGGTTCGGCAACCGGTCCCGCGACCGGGACAGCCGAGGTGCGTCAGCTCGACCTGCAGGACCTGTCCTCGGTGCGGCGCTTTGCCGAGGGCGTCGACAAGGTCGACGTCCTGATCAACAACGCCGGCATCATGGCCACCAAGCACGCGGTGACCGTCGACGGGTTCGAGGGTCAGATCGGCACCAACCACCTCGGCCACTTCGCCTTGACCAACCTGCTGTTGCCCAAGTTGACCGACCGCGTGGTGACGGTGTCCTCGCTGATGCACCACTTCGGCTACATCAGCCTCAAGGACCTGAACTTTCAGTCCCGGCCGTATTCGGCCTGGCTGGCCTACAGCCAATCGAAGCTGGCCAACCTGTTGTTCACCAAGGAGCTGCAGCGGCGGCTGGACGGCGTCCCCACAGCGCTGCGGGCCCTGGCCGCCCACCCCGGCTGGTCGCACACGAATCTGCAGGGCAACTCCGGCCGGAAACTGGGCGACGCGGCGGTGCTGGCCGTCGACCGGATCGTGTCCACCGACGCCGACTTCGGCGCCCGCCAGACGCTGTACGCGGTCTCGCAGGATTTGCCGGGCGACACCTTCGTCGGGCCGCGGTTCGGGCTGTACGGCCGCACCCAGCCCACGTGGCGGAACTGGCCGGCAAAGCGCGCGGACACCGCGAGCGCGCTGTGGGAACTGTCCGAGCGGCTCACCGGGACGAAGTTCCCGCTCTGACGCCGTGTTCGCTGGCCCGGTGACCTTCGACGCGCCGGTCGTCCGGGTGGTGGCTAGATTGGATGGGTAGCGCCATCGCACCCAGCCAGGAGGTAATGCCATGTCGGACGCGCATCTGGCGGCCATTATCGCCCTGTGTGCCGCGCTGGCGTCCGCGATCGGCAACGTGGTGCGGCAGCGTTCCGCGCAGGAGGTCACCGACAAACGGGTGGGCCACCTGACGTTGTTCGGCATGTTGCTGCGCGACAAGCGTTGGTGGCTGGGCGGTTTGGGGGACATCGGCAGTTACGTGCTGCTGGCCGCCGCGCTCGACAAGGGCTCGGTGTTGCTGGTGATGTCGTTGCAGGTCACGGCCCTGCTGTTCGCCCTCCCGATCTATTCGCGGATGACCGGTAACCGGATCACCCGCCGGGAGTGGACCTGGGCGCTGGTGCTGGCGGTGGCGTTGGCGGTGCTGATCGCGGTCGGGGACCCGACCGGCGGCCAGCAGCGGGCGCCGCTACACATCTGGATCGTGGTCGCGGTGGTGATCGGCCCGCTGCTGTTGCTCGGGCTCCTGGGCGCGCGGATCTGGGCGGATCGCCCGGTCGCGGCGCTGCTGTTGGCAGCCGTCGCCGGCACGTTGCTGGCGGTGTTCGCCGTGCTGATGAAGGGCGTGGTGGACATCCTGGAGCACCACCCGGGTCAGGTGTGGGTGTCATTCGAGCTGTACGCGCTGGTGTTCTGCGGGGCGGCGGGAATGGTCTATCACCAATCGGCGTACCGAGCCGGCGCGCTCACCGCGTCGCTGCCGACGATCATCGTGGCGAAGCCGGTGGTGGGCGGGATCCTGGGCATCATCGTGCTCCGCGAGACGTTGGCAGCCGGCGGCTGGGAATGGTTTGTGCTGGCGGCCACGCTGGTTGTGGTGATCGTCGCGACGGTCGGGTTGGCTCGCGGCGAGGCCGCCTCGATGTCGGCCGGCGCGGGCCGGGACGTGAAATCCAGCGCCCGGCCGCCGGCGACCACCCAGGCCTGACACAGGCCGAAAGCGTTGCCCTAACGGCGTTCTCACGACGCCGGCGTCCGCTTTACGGGTTGATGGTGTTGTCGCCGACCTGGCGGCCCCAGACGTATTCGATGGCATAGGGCGATCCGGTGTCCAGGTGGTTGTAGGGCGCGATGCTGTTGCCGGTGTCCATGATCAGCTCGGGCGCCGGCCACAGATCGCGGGTGACCTTCTGCCAGCAGCCAGGAGCGCCGCCCGGCCCGCCGTGCGCGTTCACCCGCGGCAGGTTCTCCGGCCAGATGTACGGGTTGGGTGCGCCGCCGACGACTCCGGCGATGCCGCCGACCAACGACGCCAGGACGGGCACCGCGGACACCGGGTTCGCGATCAGTCCCAGCCCGGAGAGCACCTCGGTGTCCATGTTCAGCGAGTAGCCGTTGAAGCCGCCCTCGGCCGCCCCGGTGGCGGGCAACGCATCGTGTTCGCTGCGCATCAGGCAGTAGATTTCGGGGCTGTAGGTGTCCAGCAGCTGCGCCGTCGGCACCAAGTCGGCGGCGCCGCGCGCCAGATACGGCCCACCCTTGTTGAACAGCTCGGCACCGGTGTTACCAAACCCGGCCGCCGACAACAACGCCTGATCCAAATCCTTCTGCTGAGCATTGAGGGTGCGCGCGGTGATCACCGCGTCGTTCAAAAAGTCGAACAGATCCGGCGCCGCATTCGCATACGTATCACCCAACGCCGCCAACTGCTGAATATCCTTGCGCGCCTGCGGCATCCGCGGATTCACATCATCAAGCAACATGTTGGCGTTGACCACCGACTGACCGAACTTCTCCCCCAACCCCGACAACGACTGCGCCGCCGCACTCAACGTCAGATTCAGCTTGATCGGATCCACCTTCTCCGCGATCGACGTGATCGTCTGAAACAACGTGTTGATCTCGGTGGTCACCGACCGCGCATCGATCACCGTGCGCGACGAAATCTTCTGCGGCGACGGATTCGCCGGCGTCGTCAACGACACATACTTGCCACCAAACACCGTCGTCGCCTTGATATCCGCATTCACATTCGACGGAATCAACGCCAAATACCGCGGAAACACCTCCAACGTGAACTTCGCCGCCGGCTTCCCATCACGCACCGTCTCCGCAATCGACCCCACCCGGCCGATCTCCACCCCGTTATACGTCACCTTCGAACCCGGATCCATCACCAAACCGGCCCGCGACGCAATCATCGTCAACTCGGTCTTGGGGGTGAAACCGCCCCGGAACTGGATGTAGACCAGGGTGAAGATCACGCCGAGCACCACCACCACGAGCAGGGTGATGAACTTGTACGGCGGCTCGCGGGAGTCGTTGATCTGAACGGGTGAACCTTCCACGGCGCTACACCGTGAGCCCGAAAGTCATCGTGGACAGCCGGCGACACGGGTGGTTATCCAGGTCACCCACCGTCGCCAACCCTGCCCCTCGCCTCGGTGCCGTCGCCACCCGGCGCTGGCCTGTACACGCATGTAATAAGACCAGTGAAATGTACCGCGCCGCAGTGGCACAAACAAAGCAACGGCGGGACCGGCGGGCGGACCACGTCACCTTTCAGGTACGCGCGGTGGCGTGTGCCGGCTGACCGCTGCTGTCGGCACGCTAATGACGTTGTGTAGCAGGACTTTCGCGGTTTACGGATTGATGGTGTTGTCGCCGACCTGGCGGCCCCAGACGTATTCGTTCGCATACGGCGACCCGGTATCCAGGTGGTTGTAGGGCGCAAGGCTGTTGCCGGTGTCCATCACCAACTCCGGCGCGGGCCACAGATCGTGGGTGATCGGCTGCCAGCAGCCCGGCGCACCACCGGGGCCGCCGCGCGCGTTCACCCGCGGCAGGTTCTCCGGCCAGATGTATGGGTTGGGTGCGCCGCCGACGACTCCGGCGATGCCGCCGACCAACGACGCCAGGACCGGCACGGTCGCAACCGGATTGAGCAACAGACCCAGTCCGGACGTGACCTCGGTGTCCATGTTCAGCGAGTAGCCGTTGAAGCCGCCCTCGGAGGCACCGGTGATGGGCACGATGTCGTGGTAGTTGTGCAGCGTGCAATAGATTTCGGGGCTGTAGGTGTCCAGCAGCTGCGCCGAGGGCACCAGGTCGGCGGCGCCGCGCGCCAGGTACGGACCGCCCTTGTTGAACAGCTCGGCACCGGTGTTACCGAACCCGGCCGCCGACAACAACGCCTGATCCAAATCCTTCTGCTGAGCATTGAGGGTGCGCGCGGTGATCACCGCGTCGTTCAAAAAGTCGAACAGATCCGGCGCCGCATTCGCATACGTATCACCCAACGCCGCCAACTGCTGAATATCCTTGCGCGCCTGCGGCATCCGCGGATTCACATCATCAAGCAACATGTTGGCGTTGACCACCGACTGACCGAACTTCTCCCCCAACCCCGACAACGACTGCGCCGCCGCACTCAACGTCAGATTCAGCTTGATCGGATCCACCTTCTCCGCGATCGACGTGATCGTCTGAAACAACGTGTTGATCTCGGTGGTCACCGACCGCGCATCGATCACCGTGCGCGACGAAATCTTCTGCGGCGACGGATTCGCCGGCGTCGTCAACGACACATACTTGCCACCAAACACCGTCGTCGCCTTGATATCCGCATTCACATTCGACGGAATCAACGCCAAATACCGCGGAAACACCTCCAACGTGAACTTCGCCGCCGGCTTCCCATCACGCACCGTCTCCGCAATCGACCCCACCCGGCCGATCTCCACCCCGTTATACGTCACCTTCGAACCCGGATCCATCACCAAACCGGCCCGCGACGCAATCATCGTCAGCTGCGTCTTCTCGGTGAATGCACCGCGAAACTGGCCGTACACCAAGGCCAGAATTAGCCCGCAGACAAGCATCATGGCGAGGGCGATCCACTTGTAGGGCGGGGTTCGTTGCGAGTTGATCTGCACGGGTGAGCTGGGACCTGTTTTCGTCGACAAGACCGCCGCCACCCCTCACGTCCGCGCCGCCGCCTGCCGGCGCGGCGACAAATCCACTCCCCTGCCTTTGCCAGGGGCTTCGTAACTGTGCACTAACGAAGTCAGTGAAATGTACCGCGACGGCCGAACTTGTGCGAACCGCTGTTCACAAATTCGTCGGGCGCCGCGGTTGGCAAGATGCCGGGTCTACGCTCGATGAGAACCTCGATGAGGACAACGAAAGGTGCGCGATGCTGGCAGCGTTCGGATTCGAATCCCTGGGTGTGGTCGTCGGCGACATGTACTTCATCGACCCGTCCCCGCTCGAAGGTCAGGAGACGCCGGAGCGCGGCGTCAGGCTGGAACTGCGCCTCGTCGACCGGGCCGAGCCGCAGGGCTCGATCTACGCCGGCGTCCCGATCGCGTTCACTCGCCCGGTGTGGCGGGTCGACCTGTTCGGGTCCACCGAGAGCCCACCCGGGACCCTGGACCGCGCCCATCACCACCCGCAGTTCAACGGTTGGGAACCCAGCCGCCGGCACTTCGTCCCCGAGCTGTCCGCCGACCCGCTGGCCTGGTTGACCGAGCAGCTGGCCGACCCGGCCGCCGTGCTGGCCCGCGCCGGCGTCGACGCCGACCAGGTCAGCGAGGCCGACACGGCCGGGCTCGCGGCGGCCGCTCCGGAGATCGTCGCCGCCGTGAAACGGTTGCTCGACGGGGTGCGCAACGGCTCGCTCGCCCCGGAGCCCGCCGAGCCGGTCGCCGCCGCCCGCACCGGCTGGCTCTGACGTGCGTTAGCGTCGTCGGCGTGACCCTGAAAAACATCGCCCTGACCACCCTCGACGGTCGGCCGACCACGCTGGCCGAATTGTCCGACGGCGCAACGCTGGTCGTCAACGTCGCCTCCAAATGCGGGCTGACGCCGCAGTACACGGCCCTGGAAAAGCTGGCCAAGGACTATCGCGACCGCGGCCTGACGGTCGTCGGCGTCCCCTGCAACCAGTTCATGGGCCAGGAGCCGGGCACGGCCGATGAAATCCAGGAGTTCTGCTCGACGACCTACGGCGTGACGTTCCCGCTGTTGGAGAAGACCGACGTCAACGGCGACGGCCGCCACCCGCTGTACGCCGAGCTGACCAAGGCCGCCGACGCCGACGGCCAGGCCGGCGACATCCAGTGGAACTTCGAGAAGTTCCTGCTCGCACCCGACGGCGAGGTGGTGCGCCGCTTCCGGCCCCGCACCGAGCCCGACGCCCCGGAGGTCATCAGCGCCATCGAGGACGTGCTGGCGCGCTAGGCATGAAAACGGCCCCCGGAGCTATCTCCGGGGGCCGTTTTACCTGGTAGCGGGGACAGGATTCGAACCTGCGACCTCTGGGTTATGAGCCCAGCGAGCTACCGAGCTGCTCCACCCCGCGTTGGTGAATGCCAGGTTACCGAACCGGTCTCTCGGCGACCAAATCGCCCGCTCAGCGGGCATCGAAGCCGCGAACGGCTCAGTGCGACGGCGGGTTCAGCCCGTATCGCTGGGCGATGTCGTCCATCCACTCCGGCGAGCCGTACGTCAGCCCATATTTGTCGGCGAGCTTGCCGAACTCGGGCAGCTCGTGCAGCGGTGTGCCCGCCGGGTCCTGGTCGTGCTCGACGAGCAGCTCGCCCAACTCGCGGAAGTAGTTCTCGAACCCGCCGGGGGTGATGACCTCGATGATGCGGCCCGGCTCGCTGCCGGCGTTCCACATCGCATGCATCTGCCCGCGCGGCTTGGTGATGTATCCACCGGGACCCAGCACCACTTCGCTGTCGTCGGAACGGAACCCGATCTCACCGGCCAGCACGATCGAATGCTCGTCCTCGCGGGTGTGCCGGTGCGCCGCGGTGAGCAGGCCGACGGCGAACGGATGCTCGACGATGGACACCTCGCCGCCGTTGGTCTTGCCGGACAGTTTGAACACCGCCCCGAAGCCCGGGAGAGTGACGACCTCGCCCTCTCCCGGTTGCACCACGGTGACGCCGATTGGATCTGGTCCGCTCATGTGAGATACCTTCCTCGCAAACCCGTTGCGCCGCAAGACGTGTTCAGCCCGCCGCGGCCAGGCCGGCCGTCATCTCGTCGTGCGGCGGCCACAGTGGCTGGGGCACTTCGATGCCGAACGGCTTGTCCCAGCCGTTGCGGGACGAAACCTGGTGCACCGGATGGCGATTGGCCGCGACGCCCCACCTGCCCAACGGGTAGCCCAGGGTGAGCATCGCCGACATCTTCCAGCCCTGCTCGGCCGGAACTCCCAGTAGCTCGTTCACCTCGTCCTCGAAATTGCGGAGCACCATCGTCATGACACCGCCGACTCCCTCGGCGCGGGCGGCGAGCAACGCACTCCAGATGGCCGGGTAGATGTTGGCGCCGCCCAGGTCATCGATGCAGTAGACGAACAGCAACAGGGGGACCTCTTCGAAATGGTCGGCCAGGTAATTGCCCGAGCCCTTCATTCGGCGCATCGTTTCGGCGTGCGCGGCGGGATCCGCTCCCGGCGCCGTGGCGACCATCGGTCCCGTTCCCGTGCTGAACTTCTCGTATTCGATGGCGCGGGCCTTGCGGAACAGTTCGGCGAACTTGCCGATGAGTTCCCGATCGTCCACGGCCACGAAGTGCCAACGCTGGGTGTTGCCCCCGTTCGGGGCGCGCACGGCCGCATCGAGGATGCGCGCCTGGGTCTCCAACGGAATCGGATCCGGGCGCAGCCGGCGCATCATCCGGGTGGTGTACAGGCCTTCGTAGATGTCCATTGTTCTGCTCCTTCCACTATTCGGGCCAAGGACTGTTGTGGATCGCGTCGACCATGTTGGCGGGCGTGAAGTTCGGATCGAAATGCGCCAGGACGTCGGCGTTCATGGTGCCGTAGGTGGTCTCCGGGCGGTGCTTCATGCCTTCGTTGAAGGCGACCAGGATGCGGTTCTTGAAGTCGGGACGCGGGTGGGCCGCGGTGACCGCCTCGACAGCGTCAGAAGGCAGGGCCTCGCGGCCGGCACCGACGACGTCGGTCGCGACACCGGCGATGAGCAAACTGATTTCCGGGTCCAGGCGGGCCGGCACGCCGGGCGTCGTGTGCAGGGCGATGCCCAACCACACCTTCTGCGCCTGCGCTTCCTCGACGCCACGTTCCACCAAGAATTCGCGCGCCGCGTCGGCACCGTCGATTTCGAAGCGCTCGGTCGAGGCGCCGTAGCGCGAGGTGAGACCCAGGTCGTGGAACATCGCCGCCACGTAGAGCAGTTCCAGGTCTGGGTGCAGCCCGAGGCGGCGCCCGTGAAGCGCGCCGAAGAAGTACGCCCGCCGGGAATGGTGGAAGAGGACGTCGTCCTCGGCGGCGCGGATGAACTCGGTTGCCTCGCGCACCAGCGCGGTGTCGGGGACCACGATGTCCGCAACGGCTGTTGTCGATGGAATGGCCATGACCGCGTCTCCTTCACTGCTTGCCTGAAGTGTGCGCCGGCGCGCGGTCAGGGAGGAGTTGGTTTGCGGCCGTTCTTCCCACAGAATCCGACATTGGCCGTCAGGCGGTGAGGATCGCCTGGGCCACCTCGTCGGGGTGGGTGAGCAGCCCATTGTGCGTGCCCGCAACGACGACAGGCCGGACCCCGATCCGCGCGGCCGATTCGGCCGCCGGCCGCGGCATCGCCAGGTCGTCTTCGCCGGCGATGTAGACCAACGGGATGCCAAGGTCGATCGGATGGATGTCGAGGGCACCGAGGAAGTAACCGCCGGGCTGAACGGTGAGCAGGTCCGCCACCAGCCGCTGTAGGTCAGCACAGACGCCCTGCATCAGTTCCCGTCCGAGATATTCCGCGGTTGCCGGAACGCCTCCGACCGGCGATTCCTCGATCCACCGCAGTGCGGACAGGCGCTTGTCGGGCGGGTTCTCGTCGATCAGCGACCTGCCGGGCAGCGGCACGTGCGCGTTGTAGTACACCAGTTTCTCGACTCGACCGGCGAGCACTTGCGCGGCGCCGGTCGCGGGGAAACCGCCCCAGCTGTGGGCAACCAACACCACCGCGCCGGATTCTCGCCGCCGCACCTGCCGGGCGATGTAATCGACCGCATCGTGAAGTTGGTATCCCGAGGGATCCTCGCCGTCGCCCATGCCGGGCAGCGTCAAGGTGATAGCCCGGTGGCCCGCCGCGCGCAGCCGCTGGGCGACCGGACGCCAAGACCACGCCCCATGCCAGGCGCCGGGGATCAGGACGTATGTCGACATGTCCGCTAATCAGCCGGGGCGGCTGGGCCGGGCGGCGGCCAGGTCACCGGTGGCCAAATCCGAAGTGTGGCAGTCGCTTCGCGTCATGTCCTGCTTTCTGTCGATCGAGGCAGCGCTTACGCTGAGGTCCGAGCCGCTATCGGCACGTTCCGCGCATTCGGGACCATGCGCAGCATCGTGGATGGATGAAACAGCTCCGCGCGCCGGCCGACCATGTTCATCAGATGCAGGAATCGCTGGACCATTTCCGGATCGGTTTGCGCGGCGCGGACCATGCGCTCCACCAGAGCGTTCCTGAGCCGGACCGACATGGTTCGCTTCCCCGCTATTTGCGGCAGTGCCAAGTCCGAACTCACGGCGGTGTGCCAGGCCACGGCGATCTCCTTGGCAGCGCGGCCGAAGAACCGCCGTGGCAGTTTGTCGCCGCCGTCCCGAAGACAATCACGCAGAATCAACGCCTCGATGGCGGCGATCGACATGCCTTGGCCGTAAAGAGGATTGAAATTGCACAGCGCGTCGCCCATCACGATCAGGCCGTCGGGCGTGCGCGTCAGCTTGTCGTAGCGTCGCCATCGATTCGAGGGAAACTTGTAATGCGTGACGTCCGCGAGCGGTTCCGCGGTCCGCGCGGCGGCCAGCACATGTGGGGGCGCTACACCGGTCAGACAATCGAACAGGGCGGCGCGATCGGTGGGCGCCGGTTGCCCGGACAGCGTTTGCACCGCGAGCATGTACGCGTTGTTCTCCCCGGCGAACATCGCGAATGCGACCGGGCGGCTGGGCTGGGCGGCGGTGAGCGTGACGTTCTCCCGCAAGGTGCCCGGCTCCAGATAAACCGGCAGACCGGCGTAGGTGACGTGCACCTTCAATTCGTCCTCGCGTGGACGGCGATACCCGAGTTCTTCGAGAAAGATCGGTGTCCGCGAGCCGCGGCCCGTCGCGTCAACGACAAGGTCTGCGGTCAGGACGCTTTCGGCGCCCGAGTCACGTCGCGCCACCACGACACCCGTCACGCGGGCGCGCTGCTGGGTGGACGTCAACCGCACCGCGTCACAGCCCTGCAGCAACTCGACATTGGGAAGGGCATGCACGCGTCGACGTAGGTTCCACTCGAGAAAAGCGCGGTGCGCGTAGTGGATAACGATCGACTCCGGGTCGGGGACGTTGCCCGAGCGCAGCAACTCGTGTCCACCGAAATTGATGCAGAGGCGCGACAGGTCGCCGTCGTCCCAGACTCGGGCACCGCCGACCACCAATTCGTCGAGGAAACCGGGAAAAAGCTGTTCCAAACTTCGTGTCAGCCGTGCCGGTGGGATGTGCGGCAGGCCGCCTTGCGGGACCCCGCGGCGGGTCCGCGGTCCGTCCGGGAGAACGTCTCGTTCGATCACGACAACGTCGCGATAGAAGTCGGCCAGTACCCGTGCCGCCAGTAAGCCGGTGATGCTTCCCCCGAGAACTATTGCGGTGTCCCCGATTTCGGACGCATTCGTCTTCAAGCTGACTCCTGTGATCGCACCTGATGAGAACCGCCGCATCCCCCGGCGGTCACCGCTCAGTCTGCTGCGGTGACCGTCGGGGCACCGGTGCGATTTCAGACCGCTATCCCACAGTTCGCGACATCACCGGCCGCGCGGACGGAGCGCCTACTCGGGCCAGGTGTTGTCCAGGATGATCTCGACGAAGTCGTCACGGCGGAAGGTGGGATCGAAGTGTTGCAGCACATCGGCGTTGACGGTGCCAAAGGTGCTGTGCGGGCGGTGTTTCATGCCTTCGTTGAAGGCAGCCAAGATTCGCCGCTTGAAGTCAGGCCGGGGATGCGCCGCGGTGACCGCGGCGAGGGCTTCCGCGGAAAGGTCGTCGCGTCCGATGCCCAGCACGTCGGTCTCGACACCGGCTGTGACCAAAGCGATTTCGGGTTCCATGAATTCGGGTATGCCGGGCGTGGTGTGCAACGCGATGCCGAGCCACACTTTGGCGGCGTCGGCCTCGCCGACGCCGTGCTCCAACAGGAAAGCCCGCGCCGCGTTGGCGCTGTCCACCTCGAAGCGCAGGGTGGACGTGCGATACCGCTCGGTGAGGCCCAGGTCGTGGAACATCGCCCCGGCGTACAGCAGTTCCAGGTCGGGCTCCAGGCCCCGGCGCCGCCCCTGCAGCGCACCGAAGAAGAACACGCGCCGCGAATGGTCGAAGAGTAGGTCACCCTCGGCCTCGCGGATGAACTCGGTGATCTCGCGAACCAGCGGGGTGTCCGGTATGACGATGTCGGCGATACTCTCGACGTGTTGAGTGACCATGATCAACCTCCTGTGTCGGGTGGACTGTCCTCAGTATTCGACCGCGCCGTGCAAGCCACCCGAATCGTTTGAGCCGTCTTCACCACAGAATGCGACGCGTTCGGCACCGTCGGTCGGCCCGCTAGCCGCCCAGCCGCCATATTTCCCACAAATTGCGACACAATGGCTGGCGTGACCGAAGCCAAAGCGCGTACGCGGGTGGTGGTGATCGTCGTGTTCGACGGGGTGACGCTGTTGGACGTCGCGGGCGCGGGTGAGGTCTTCGTCGAGGCCAACCGGTTCGGCGCCGACTACCAGGTCAAGATCGCGTCGCTGGACGGGTGCGACGTGACCAGTTCGCTCGGGTCCCGACTTGGCGTGACCGACAGCATTGCGGCGATCGAATCCGCCGACACCGTCCTGGTCGCCGGCAGCGACAACCTGCCCGCGCACGCCATCGACCCCGCCTTGGTCGAGGCCATCCGATCGGTGTCGGCCCGGACCCGGCGGCTGGCCTCCATCTGCACCGGGTCGTTCGTCCTCGCGCAGGCGGGCCTGCTCAGCGGAAGGCGCGCCACCACGCACTGGCACGATGCCCGGCTGTTCGCGCGTGCCTTCCCCGATGTCACCGTCGATCCCGACGCGATCTTCGTCCGCGACGGCAACGTCTTCACCTCGGCCGGGATCTCGTCGGGCATCGACCTGGCGCTGGCGCTGGTCGAAATGGATTACGGCACCGAACTGGTCCGCAACGTTGCCCGGTGGCTGGTCGTCTACCTCAAACGCGCAGGGGGCCAATCACAATTCTCGGTGTTGGTCGAGGCCGATCCCCCGCCGCAGTCGCCGCTGCGTGCGGTCATCGACGCGGTCGCGGCCGACCCGGCCGCGAACCACAGCGTGCAGTCCCTTGCCGCGCGGGCGTCGCTGAGCACCCGTCAGCTGACCCGGCTCTTCCAATCCGAGCTCGGGATGACCCCGGCCCGCTATGTCGAATTGGTTCGCATCGATTTCGCCCGTGGGGCATTGGAATCCGGCCGGTCCGTCAGCGAGTCCGCGGGCATGGCCGGCTTCGGCAGCAGCGAAACCCTGCGACGCGTGTTCGTCAACCACCTGGGCATCAGCCCGAAGGCCTATCGGGACAGGTTCCGAACGGCCTACGCCTGAGCGATCGAGTGGCAGTCTTGCGAGATGCGCCTGGCCAGGGTTCGCGATTGGTTCGCTACGTAGCCGATCAACGCTGGGCGGCTCAGCAGACCATGGAAGTACAGGCCATCGGCCGCAGGCGTCGGCGCCAGCTGGACCGGTGCGCCGTCGGGTGCGAGTACCCTCAAGTGCCCGACCAACGGGCCCAGGCCGGGCCCGTATCCGGTCGCGCAGATCATCACGTCGGGTTGAATTCGTGCACCGTCGGCCAGCGCCGCCTTGGCACCCTCGAGCGCGCTGACCGCCCCGACCACTTCGATGGATCCGTCGCGCACCGCGTCGATGACCTCGCGGTCGACAACTGTCGGTGCGGCGTGCAGCCGGTGGGCTCTGGCAAACGGGCCTTCCTCCGGAACAGGCAGACCGAATTCTTGGAGGTCGCCGAATGCGCGGTGGCGCGCTGCGTTAGAGATCCGGTCGGCTACCCGCGGGGGCAGATGGAACAACGGAATCGAGAGCACGTCGTTGGGCAGCCCGACAGGCCCCTTACGCGGCAAGAGGTTTGGTGGAGTTCCTACCGAGAGCCAGACTTTGGCCGCCGCGCCTACGGTCAGGTCGTGGGCGATCTCCATTCCCGAGGATCCCGACCCGACCACCAGCACGCGCTTGCCCGCGTACCGCGCCGGGCCTCGATAACTCGATGAATGCAATAGCTCACCGCTGAAAGTGCCGGCCCAATCCGGGATCAAGGGAGTGTGCAGGTAACCCGTGGCGACCACGACGTGTCGAGCGTCGAGGTCGCCGTCAGACGTTGTCAACCGCCATCCCACCGTACAGCGGTCGATCCGCTCGACCGTGGTGTTGAGCCGGAGGTCGATGCCGTCCTCGCCCGCGTGTCGGTCAAGGTGCGCGACGACCTGGTCACGAGTCGGATAGAGCGGAGTCCCCTTCGGGTATGGCCGGCCCGGCAGGTGGGAGAACTGCCGACCGGTGTTGAGCCTGAGCCGGTCATACCGGCCGCGCCACGACGCGGCCACTGCATCGGCCCGGTCGATGAGCAATGGCCGGATTCTGTTGTCCTTCAAGCTCAGCGCGGCAGAAATGCCGGCCGGGCCGGCACCAATAACCACTACTGCCCGGTCAGGTCGCGAGGATCGCATTGGCCACTTCGTCGGGGTGGGTCAGCATTCCGTCGTGTGTCCCCGGAACGACGACCGGTTTTACACCGAGCCGGGCGGCAAATTCGGGCCCCGGGTGCGGCATCGCCTGATCGCTGTCGCCGGTGACGTAGGCGGTGGAAACACCGAGACTCGCCGCATCGATGTCGAGAGCGCCAAGGAAGTAGCCGCCGGGTTGCGGGGTCATCAGATCCGCCACCAATCGCTGCAACGCTGGGGCGACGCCTTGCAGCAACAGCTGTTCGACGTACTCCAGGCTCGGTGCAATGGCGCCGAACGGTGATCCGTCGATCAATTGCAGCATCAACTCGCGTGTGTCTGGCGGGGTTTCGTCGACGAGCGACCTGACCCGAACCGGCACGAAAGCGTTGTAGTAGACGATCTTGCTGACCCGGCCGCGCAGAAGGTGAGCGGCGCCGGTCGCGGGGTAGCCGCCCCAGCTGTGCGCGACGAGGACCACATTGTCCAGCTCGAGCCGGCGCACCTCGTTGACGATGTAGTCGACCGCGTCCCCGAGCTGGTAACCCGACGGGTCATCGCCGTCGCCCAGACCCGGCAGCGTCAGGGTGATCGCCCGATGACTCGCCGCGCGAAGCCGGTTGGCAACCGGCCGCCAGGACCAGGCGCCGTGCCAGCCGCCTGGAATCAGCACATACGTCAGCCCTTGCGTGTCCGGCGGTAGGGTCCCGTCGAGAGTCATCTGGCGCGAGCCTCGATCACGCTGAAATCCGTTTCGGTATCGAAGACTTGAGTCATCTCGAAGCCGGCTTCATCGAGGAGTCGCTGATACTCCTTGGCGGTGCGTTCACGCCCATCGTTGAACAGCAACATCTCGATGTCAGCGATCTTGCCGATGAATTCGCGGGTGTCTTCGGGGATTACCGTCTCGACGAGCAGTAAGGCCGCGCCAGTTGGCGCAGCCCTCCTCACATTCCGCAGGATTTGCAGCGCCGCGTCATCGGACCAGTCGTGCACAATGTGCTTGAGCACATAGGCATCAGCTCCCGGCGGAACATCGCAGAAGAAGGAGCCCGCAACCAGGCGAACCCGTTGCGCCACGCCTAACTTTCGTAGCAGCGGCGCTGCTTCGGCCACCACATCGGGAAGGTCGAACAGCACACCACGCGTGTTCGGGGCCGAGGCCAGGATGGCCGCGAGCAAGCGGCCATGACCGCCTGCGACGTCGACGATGGTAGCGAATGGCGTGAAGTCATACGCCGCCACGAGCGGTCCATCTACGTACGCCGACAAGCCCGTCATCGCGTCGTTGAAGATCGCACTGAATTCGGGTTCGTCGCGCAGGTAGTCGAAGAAGCGCTTACCGCGCAACGCCTGGACCGGCGAAGTGCCGGCTCTAACAGTCTGGGTGAGCAGGCTCCAATGTTCGCGCTCCTGCGGTGCGCCCACGAGCCGCGCCAGGGCCGCCATAGATACCGGGGCGTCCGAGCGCAGCAGGTCTGCTCGCTCGGTCAGTTCATAGCGGCCATCGTCGCCCTGAGCGAAGATGCCCTTGCTGATCAATGCTCGCAACACCCTGCGCAACGCATCGGAATCGGCTCCGACTTTGTCGGCGAGTTCATCGATGTGCAGTGGCCCGTCGCCAAGCGCATCGGCCACTCCCAAGTCGGCAACTGTAGTAATGGTCTGCGCTACCCACGCGCCCAGTATGAGCCCCTGCATCGCTTTCGCCGGCGATGACGCCGGCGGATCCAATGGCATTGTCTCCCAACCTCCTCATTCTGGTTGACAAAAATCACGGCCGCGCCCGCCGCCCGGACCGGGTGAGGGCTACCAACTCATCGCGATAACGGCTGCCAGCAGCAAGACCGTGACGAGACCGTGGAGGACGAGTTGGCGCAGAAAGGTGTTCTGGACAAGACGGTCCAATTCGGCCGACTGTGAAAAATCAGGCAACACATAGTGATTACGCATTGAGCCGAAACCCATTCTCGCGCTCAGCGATATGGTCATTGTTGATCATCGATCGAGTCGGCCGGCCGAAGCCGTTGGCCCGAGGTCGTATTGCTCGCAACGTGGGAAGGTCTTGGCAGACCCTGGAAGGTCACCGAAAGCCGCGGCCCATAGCATGGTGCCCATAAAGACCAGCACTATCGCGATGAAGCTGTGAACGCATGCTTGCCGCACTATCATCGCCAGGGGCGGCTGCAGTGGGTAATCCTCCGGAAATCTCGTCATGGTGGGCCCTTCTGTGTCACGGATCGGCAGAGCCGGAATCACTTCAGTGAGTAGCGGATCGGCAGGTGTTTGAGACCACCGACGAGTGTCGTCGCGCACAATTCCGGCTCGCCTGCGAGCTCGATCGATTTCAGCCTGGGGAGCAGTTCGCGGTAGAGACTGTTGATCTCCATCCGCGCTAATGCGGCACCGAGGCAGAAGTGCACGCCGTACCCGAAGGCCAGGTGTTTGTTGGGATCGCGGCGGATGTCGAAGCGGAACGGATCGTCGAAGACCTCCTCGTCGCGGTTGCCGGACGCGTAAGCCAGATACACCGACTCTCCTTCGGCGATGTCGACCCCCCGAACCGTGGTGTCGGCGGTTGCGGTGCGCATGAATTCCTTCACCGGGGTGGTCCACCGGATCATCTCCTCGATCGCCGTCGGCATCAGCGTGAGGTCCTGCTTCAATCGCGTTAGTTCACCGGGGTTTTCGATGAGCGCGCGCAGCCCGCCGGAGATGGCGTCTTTGGTGGTGTCATGGCCGGCGCTGGCGATGATCACGTAGTAGGACGCGGTGTCCACGTCCGAGAGCGGCTCGCCGTCGACGCGCCCGTTCGCGATGGCCGAGGCCAGGTCGCCGGTGGGGTTCTGGCGGCGCGACGCGGTCAGCTCGGCGAAGTAGTTGAGGAAGTCCTGCATCACCGCGAGCACGGCCTGGGGGCCTTGACTTCGCTGGTATTCGGCGTCATCGCGGCCGAACATTTCCTGGGTAAGCGTGCGCATCCGAGGAAACTCGGATTCGGAAAGACCCAATAGGGACAGGATGACGTAGAGCGGAAAGTCGGCTGCGACGTCGGTGACGAAGTCGCACTCAGGTCCGATCTCGCACATCTTGTCGACACAGCGCTTGGCCAGCTGGTCCACCTGCGCCTTCAGGTTGCGCATGGCCGCGGGGCGGAACCAGTTCGCGGAGATCGCGCGCACCTTGCGGTGGTATGCGCCGTCCATCTGGACCAGGGTGCGCATGCCGGTCCCGGCGTCTAGCTCTGCATTGCGCAGATCGTCGACGGCGGCGGCTGTGAGCATTGTGCGGGGCGCGCTGATGAAGAGGTCATTATCGCGCTCGATCGCCATGATGTCAGCGTGCTTGGTGATCGCCCAGAACGGCCGATACGGCGGATGGTCCACCCATGCAACCGGATTGGTTGCCCGCAGCTGCCGTAGCCCCGTGTGCAGCCGCTCGTCGTCGGCGTATGCCGATGGGTCAGCCAGAACTTTGGTGGCGTCATGCATTGTGGGTGCGTTCATGTGGATTCCTCACTCCGGGGTTGTCAGAACTTCGATAGATGAAGACCCAATGCGCCGCCGTCGAGGCGCGGCCGTCCTCGCTTCGACGCATCCTCAGAACCTGATCGGCTCGAGGCGGCCTAGGATCTCCTCGCGCCGCGCCTCGAATTGCTCCGGCAGCTGGAACCGCGTGCCCAGCTCCTGCGGCGACTCGTCGCAGTCCCAGCCACCGTCATTGTGTGTCACGGCCAGTTCGAAAAGGGCGCCGCCGGGTGATCTGACGTAGACCGACTTGAAGTACTTGCGGTCTCGAACTTCGGACATATCTGTGTAGCCGGCACCCTCGATCTCGAGTTTCAGGTCGCTCTGGTTTTCGAGAGTGTCTGCGTTCCAAGCGAAGTGGTGAATAGTTCCGGCACCATAGGTCCACGTGCCCGGCCCATCTGTGCGATTGACGACAAGCTCGACCGCACCGCCGAACCCGGACTTACCGGCCTCCAACGCAAAACGGTCACCTTCGGTCAAACCCTCGCGAGCACCAAGGTGGTTGGCGGCGAACTCGACTGCGGTGTCCGGCCCCGTCACGTGTACGCCTACACCGTAAATCCCGTGGATGGCGTACTCCTCGGGCACACCGTTGCCGGTGTAACCCCGACGAGGGTCGTCGACGACCTCGACCAGCTGGTACTCGATCCCGCACGGATGCCGGAACAGGACGCGGCGGCGATCGAACACGGTCGCGTCCCGGACGTCCGCGGTCCGTTCCTGCAACCTGGAGGACCAGTAGTTCAGCGAACCCGCGGGAGCGGCGAGCAATACCTCACGTGCTTGGTTGGTACCACGTCGCCCGCAGATCCCGGCCTGGCCAACCGGGAACGTGGTGAGCACCGCGCTCGGGTCGCCGTTGGCGTTGCTGTAATACAGGTGATAGATCGGGATCGTGCCGTCGAACAACACCGTCCGTTTGATAAGCCGCAGACCCAGCACCTTGACGTGAAAGTCAACGTCCTCCTGGGCCCCGTTCACCGACATGGTGATGTGGTGACTATCGATGATGTACGACATTCGAGCTCTCCCGCCGGCGGGTGGTCATCGGGCCCCCAGGAAGCGGAAAGCCGCTTCGGACATCGTTCTCGCCGTGAGCGTTTGCGGTCTGATCGGGCCATCGGGCATAGACATGTTGGCGTAGCCGCCGGGAAGCACATGCTGCGGAAGCGCAGCTGATACCGCCTCGGGCCAACCGCAATGAGCAGTGTGGCCAGATCTGTTCTTTGTCACACCTGCGACGTTAAAAAGCAACGCGCCCAGCGGCTAACCTGCGCCCACTGAGTGGGCTTTACCGGCCGGTCACCGTTTGACGGTGTGGCGATAGGGGCAGCGCCCGAGCTCTAGGCTGGGGTAATAGATTGGCGCTCAAGGAGTACCAGGACGGATCCCAGAAGGGGCCGTCAGGTCATTGAGGAGCATTCATGATGAGTGATTCTGGTAAGGCGAATGGCTAGGGGCGTCGGCACTTCCCCAATGACGGGGCGGGCGATCATGATCGGGTTGGTCGCGATTCCTGTATTGGTCGCCATGGCCGCGCTCGCCGCGGGGTGTGACTCACCAACTACGACGTCATCGACAGCCACGCCGGCGTCCGTCGGATTGCCACAAATTCTGCAGCGCGGCACGGTCCGTGTGTGCAGTACCGGCGACTACCGCCCATTCACGTATCGTGACGCACAGGGCATCTGGAGTGGGCTCGACATCGACATGGCCCACGACATGGCCACTCGACTGGGAGTCCGGCTGGACACGGTGCCGACCACGTGGGCAAGTGTTGTCAACGATCTGGGCAACAAGTGCGATGTGGCGATGGGAGGAATCACCATCACGCTCAACCGCGCCGAGCATGCGATCTACAGCGCTCCCTACCTACGCGATGGAAAAGCGGCCATCGTCCGTTGCGCTGAGGCATCAAAGTTCCAGACCCTGAGCGACATTGACCGCCCGGGTGTCCGCGTGGTCGTCAACCCCGGTGGTACCAATGCCGAATTCGACAACGGCCACCTCCACAATGCGCACGTGGTGAACTATCCGGACAACAACACCATCTTCGGCCAAATCACTAACGACGCCGCCGATGTCATGATCACCGATGCCAGTGAGATCCGTTGGCAGACAGGCCAGGATCCGCAGCTCTGCGGTCAGAGTCTGGACCATCCGTTCACGTTCGAACAAAAGGCCTATCTCATTCCTCGAACCGCCACGGACGTGCAGCAATGGATCAATCTGTGGCTCAACATCGCACAGAACGACGGAACCTACGCAGCGCTAAGCCAGAGGTACCTGGGTGCGCTAATCGGGCCATGATTCTTGCGGGCCGATCGACACTCGAGCCCTCCTCTAACCGACGCTGGGAAGCGGAATGGCGGTGAAGACGCCGTCGGGGTCGTACCGCGCTTTCGCGGCGGCGAGTCGGACGGCGTTCTCGCCGTAGGCATTCGCGACCTGCTCGTGGTCATCGGGTCCCAACAGGTTGGCATAGCCGCCCGGTTGGGCGTGAGGCGCAAGCGCCGCCGACACCGCGTCGGCCCACGCATGGTGAGTAGCACCATCCCCGGTCTCCCAACTGGCGACAATCTCGACGACGAAGTGTGGGCGGCGGTTTGCGAACGCGGTTTGGTCCGAGGCGACGCGCGTCGACGCGCCGTGACAGTGGTGGATGGCGATGCCGCTGGGTGGTGAGGTCAGCGCCCGACCGGCCTCGCGGAGCGTATCGATCACCCCAGGTGTGTACCCCGCGACCGTGCGGGTGCGAATCGCCCAGCACTGCCCACGCACGCTCCAGGCATCGAACAGGCTCAGCCATTCGCGGTACGTCATCGGCGCGACCTGTGTGGTCAGCGGAGTTCCAAGCTTGACGAGCTTATCGACGGCGGCTTCGCCGCAACGATGATCGCCGCTGAAGGCCGGGGCCAGGAACACCGCCGGATTTCCGCCTGGGTCGCAAAGCAGTCCACTTAACACGGTCAGCTCGTCCGGAGCAGTCGACAACAGCTCACCGAGCCCACGCCACACCGTCGCGGCCTGCGACCACGGGAAGGTGATCATCCCGCCGATCAACCGGTCCAGCGGATGTAACCGCACGCGCATCGAGGTGACCACCCCGAAGTTGCCGCCGCCACCGCGCAGTGCCCAGAACAGCTCCGGCTCGTGAGTCGCGTCGGCTGCGACGGTTCGACCGTCCGCCAGGACAACCTCTGCACCGACCAGGTTGTCCGAGGCAAGGCCGAACCGGCCGTTGAGCGGTCCGTAACCTCCGCCGAGTGTCAGGCCGGCCATACCGACGCCGCCGCAGTTGCCGGTGGCGGCAACCAGCCCGTACGGCGTGACCGCGTCGGTCAAATCAGTCGCTGTGACACCCGCGCCCACCGTTGCGACCGGTACCGTGGTATCGACTGTGACACTTCGCATCCCGGACATGTCGATCACCAGACCGCCGTCGCACACAGCGCGACCAAGCCAGTCGTGGCCACCCCCGAGCACCGAGAGCCGCATCCCGCGGTCACGCGCCACCCGGATGGCTATCTGCACGTCGAACGATGACTCGGGTCGCACGATCAATGCCGGACGATGCTGCGCCGCCGCATTCCAGATCAACGGCGCAGCACCGGGGACCCGCACTTGCGTGGCATTGATCGCTCTCGTCAGGTCGGCGGCGGCCGCGGATATCACAGCGGGGGTGGTCATTTATCTCCTACGGGTTGACGACGACGTCCAGCAAGAACGTCCGCCCTGATGCGACGGCTTCGAGCGCCCGCTGCACGGCCACGGCCAGCTCATCGAATTTCTGCACGCGTTCGCCCATGCCGCCATACGCTTCGGCCTGCTTCACGTAGTCGGGCATCGGTTCAATGGTGTTGCCGACGAAGTTCTGTTCGCGGACGGCCGCGCTATCCGGGTAGTACCTGACGAGGTTTCGGATCTGGGATGCGTACTGCCGGTTATTGCACAGCACGATGAGCAGCGAAACTCCGTATTCCTGTGCGAATCCCAGCGCAGCCGGCACGGGATTGTAGTGCCACGCTCCGTCACCGAGGATGCAGACGACCACTTGCTGCGGGCGCGCGAGCTTGACGCCGAGTGCGGTGCCCAGGCCGGTGCCCAGTGCTCCTGCCCAACCGCGATACTGCTCGAAAAGTTTACGGGTGTACAGGAATTGAATCATTTGCGGCACTTGAGACGTGATCTCATCGACACAGATCGCGTCGTCGGGAAGTGCGTCGTGCAACGCACCGAACAAGTCGGCGGCACACACGAAATCGGTTGCCTGCAACGCTAGTTGGCGAGCTTCTTCGATTCCCTTGGCGCGCACGCCGTCCGTGTAGCGCGTCCACCGCTCGTCGGCGTCGTGCCGAACGGCCGATCGCGTTTGTAGATTGGCAGCGAGCGCAACCAGATTGATCGACACATTCCCCGGGATCGCGTGAGTGATCGGGTAGCCCCAATAGGCACCGCGCGGGCGCAGCGGGTCTTGTTCGAGGTGAATGACCGCGCACCCTGGGCGTAACGCCGCCTGCGGCGGATGCCACAGTCCATTGCAGCCGGCCAACAGCACGGCATCGGCTTCACCCAGCACCGCTTCCACCGGCCCCGCCCCGTACAGGGGGTGCGACCGCGGAAAATTGTGATAGGCGGGATTCCAGAATTCGAAGACGGGCGCCGACAGCGCCTCGGCGATGCCTATCAGGGCGTTGCGGTCGGCGTCGGTGCGCCCGCCGTGTTCGGTGACGATGATCGGGTTTGTCGCGCGCACGAGAATTCCGGCCACCCGGTCGATATGTTCTGGTGTCGCGACATTCGGTGCAGCGGGAACCCACGGGGGGACCTCGGGGTGACCCTCGCCCAGCAACAGCTGAAACGGTATCTCCAACAGCGTCGGGCCGAGCGGGACGGACTCGGCGATGAAGCGGGCGCGCCGGAGTTCGTGAACCAGATCGAACGGCGTGCGCGCTCGCTTCGCCCACTTGACGACGACTTCGGCGTTGCGCGCCGGGCCGGCATGGTCGGTCAGCAGTGCGGGCCATTCGGCACCGGGATCGCCGTCGGGGTCATCACCATAGCTGAGCGTGTCAGGCGACAGTGCCGTCATCGGTGTGCGCTCCTGCAGCGCCGTGCTCAGCGCCATCGACGCGTTTTGAACTCCCAACGATGTCGGCAAGAAGACGATCTGGCTTCGGCCGGTGGCCTTGTAGTAGCCCGATGCCAGGCTCACCGCCAACAGCTCATGGCGACAGCGGAAGTACCGCAGCCTCATCTCGTTGCCGCGCCGGGCAAGCACTTCCCAGATCGGCGCCATCACGGCGATGGGAGAGGCGAAAATGCAGTCCACGCCCCGGGATTCCAAATGATCCAGCAGTACTTCTGCGCCATTCTTGGCGCCATGAGCGCGTGTCACACGAGTGACGCTAGGAAGCGACGAGGCCAACTGCGAGCCCGCGCCCACTGGGTGGGTTTTGCTAGCTGATCAGTGATTCACGGTTAGGCGCTTCTGATTTGAGGGCTAGTGTGCTGTGCGATCAGTTCGCCGACCATCCACACGCCGAAGGCGGTGCCGGGTTCATCGCCGCATCTACCTGTCACGCACCGGATGGCAGCTGCCGGCCAAAGAGCTGCGGTAAGCCCTTCAGGCGGGGGTTAACGCGATAACCGGGATGGGCCGCGATGTTCGGCTCTGGTAGCCGGTGTATCGGTTCGCGTTGTTTGTATTGACGATCTCCCACAGCCGAGCGTAGCCGGCGTCACCGGGTGCGACTCTGCGTGCTGTCACCGCGAATCGTATTGGCCCCACGTTTATTTCGCAGTCCGGCTGGTTCCGTAGGTTGTGGTACCAGCCCGGATGCTTATCGCTACCACCGAAGGACGCGACGACCAGATACGAGTCGCCGTCCTTGGCGTAGGTCAGTGCATTACTGCGCTGCTGACCGGTCTTCGCGCCCGTGGTGTGTAACAGCAAACAGGGTGGCATGCCTGGCATCCGGTGGCCGATCCGACCGTCGGTCCTCCGATAGACCATGCCATGAAGGCGCAGCAGCGGTAGGAGCACCAGTTGCTCCGCCGGAGTCATATTGCTCATGAGCAGTTTGCGCCTGTCATGCCCGCGACGTTAGGAAGCCACGCGACGAGCGGCAAACCTGGGCCCACTGAGTGGGTTTTCGCGCCTGGCACCGTTTCACGGGTTGCGAAGGAGGCTGACGATGCGGCTGCCGGTAGCCCTGGTGGCAGCCAGCAGTCCCAGCGGAGGCCGGCGTTGCGCGATGAGCGCCGAAACGGCAGCCGCCGCGTTGTCGCCGAGAGGAATTGCTATGGCAACGCAGCTGAGATCCGCCAGCACCCCGCCGGCATCCACTATGGGGGCGCGGCCCAACTCGGTGTAAGCCCGCGCAGTCGCCGTACCTGGCGGCACCCGAGCCCCGGGTTCGGCTGTGAATCCCACCGGAATCCGAGCGTCCACCACGTCCAGGTAGACCACCTCGCCACCGATCAGCGCAGACAACTGAACCGCAGCCCCAGTGGCGCTTGCCAGCTCGGCGATCGGCCGACGGGCGGCCACCCGCAATCGACGCTCCGGACTCACCCGCGAACCCAACCCCAACAGGCTCGCGCCCAACCGATACCGGCTGCCTTCGCGACTGACCGCCCCGACCGCGATCAACTGCTGCAACAGTCGACGGACCGTCTCCCGCGGGATCCCGCTCACATTCGCCAAATCCAGCAGCCGCACCGGCTCCAACGCAGCCACCAGCTCCAGCAGTTCAAATGCGCTCTGGAGAACCCCGCGGCCGTCGTTAGGAAACGAGCCGTCCACAACCCGACGGAGCATCGCCATCGCCCAGACCAGGCCGCTTGGCAACCGGTCGCCTTGACCAGACTCCATGCCGGCGGCCCGAAATCAGCACATACGTCAACCCCTCGTTCAAGGTATGCCTTTCGCTGTCAAGGATCCGAAGGTAGTACCGGACCGGTGTGTGGCCGCCACGGCTATGACGTTAAGAAGCCGCGGGACAAGCGGCCAATCTGTGCCCACTCAGTGGGTTTTCTCGCTGATAGCAATTCACGGTGTACGAAGGAGCCCGGCGATACGGACACCGGTGGCCCTGGTGGCAGCGAGCAGCCCGAGCGGCGGCCGCGGTCGCGGGACAAGCGTCGACACAGCTGCCACAGCGCCGTTGCCCAAAGGAATGGTTACCGCGACACAGCTCATACCCTTGATAACCTCGCCGGTGTCCACTATTGGTGCGGTAAAACCCAATTCGGTGTGGGCTCGTGCGGCTGCGCATCTAGGTGGTACCCGGGCCCCCGGTTGGGCGACCACTCCGAACGGAACGCGAGCGTCCACCGTGTCCAGGTACACCACCTCGCCACCGATCAGCGCAGACAACTGAACCGCAGCCCCAGTGGCGCTTGCCAGCTCGGCGATCGGCCGACGGGCGGCCACCCGCAATCGACGCTCCGGACTCACCCGCGAACCCAACCCCAACAGGCTCGCGCCCAACCGATACCGGCTGCCTTCGCGACTGACCGCCCCGACCGCGATCAACTGCTGCAACAGTCGACGGACCGTCTCCCGCGGGATCCCGCTCACATTCGCCAAATCCAGCAGCCGCACCGGCTCCAACGCAGCCACCAGCTCCAGCAGTTCAAATGCGCTCTCGAGGACCCCGCGGCCGTCGTTGCGAAGCGAACCGCCCGCCGCGCCCACCCGCCTATCACTGGCGGTCATGCGATCCACCGTTGGCCCACCATCGACCCCTTTGAGGTTGCTGTTGCCGACTGCAACGGCGAGCACGTGCGATCTATGCCCGGTGCCGAAAAGCAACAACAGCCTGCTCAGAATGTCGTCGACGAGGTTATCCCCGAAGCGGCATGGGGCCAAAATGCTGCATTAGCGCGGGCAGCAGCCTTTGCGAGATGCGCTTCGCCGGCCCGCGTCCGACCTACTTGGTGTTGTTGTACTTGGTGATCGCGTCGTCCAGGCGCTGCAACGCCGCACCGTAGCCGGCGAAATCGCCCTTCTTCTGCGCGTCCTTGGCCGCGCCGAGGGCCGCCTGAATCTCTTGCAGGGCAGCCGATTTCGCCGGGGACAGGGTCACCGAACCGTCGGCGACCGGCGGTGCGGCCACCGGCGGCGCCGAACCCGGTGTCACGGCCGGCGGCGGCGTGTTGGCCGGCGGACTGGCGGCGGGCGTGCCGGACTCGGTGGGCTGGATGCCCGTCGCCGCCGCGCCCGCACCCGGACCGAACAGCCCCGTCAGGGCGTCCCGCACCGTGGGGCCGTACCCGATCTTGTCGTTGTACATCATCGCCACCCGGATGAGCCGCGGATACGACGACGCCGCATCGCTGGCCCCCGGGGACGCGTACACGGGTTCGACGTAGAGCAGCCCGCCCTGGCCCACCGGCAGGGTGAGCAAGTTGCCCCACCGGATCCGGTTCTGGTTGTCACGCCCGATCACACCGAGGTCCTGGGACACCGCCGGATCGGTGGTGATCGCGTTGTTGGCCAGCTTGGGCCCGTTGACCTGACCCGGGATGGTCAGCACGGTGATCCGGCCGTACGTCGCCGGGTCGGAGCTGGCGCTGATGTAGGCGGCCAGATAGTCGCGCTTGAATCTGTTCATCGCGCTGGTCAGCTGATACGACGCCGTATTGTCGTTCTTCGCAATGTTTTTCGCGACGATGTAGTACGGCGGCTGGTAGCTGCTGGCCGTCGGGTTCGGATCTAGCGGCACGTCCCAGAAATCCGACGTGGAGAAGAACGTCACCGGATCGTTGACGTGATATTTCGCCAGCAACATCCGCTGCACCTTGAACAGGTCCTCGGGATAGCGCAGGTGCTCGGCCAGCTCCGGGCTGATATCGCTCTTGGGCTTGACCGTGCCCGGGAAGACCTGCATCCACGCCTTGAGCACCGGGTCCTGCTCGTCCTGCTGGTACAGCGTGACGGTGCCGTCGTAGGCGTCCACGGTCGCCTTGACCGAGTTGCGGATGTAGGAGACCCGCTTGTCGGGTGCCAGCCTGTTGAACGCCACCTCGTTGGAGTCCGCGGTCGCCGACTCCAATGACGTGAGTTCGGAATACGGGTAATTGTCCAGCGTGGTGTAGCCGTCGATGATCCACACCAGTCGCTTGTTCACGATCGCCGGATACACCGCGCTGTCGGTGGTCAGCCACGGCGCCACCGCCTCCACCCGCCGCGCCGGGTCACGGTTGAACAGGATCCTGCTGTTGGAGCCGATCACGTTGGAGAACAAGAAGTTTCGCTCGGCAAATTTCGCGGCGAACACGCTGCGCGACAGCCAGTCGCCGATCGGGACGCCGCCGAGCCCCGTGTACGTGTAGTTCTTGGTCTCGTTGCTGGTCTCGTAGTCGTATTCGCGGTCGGTGCCGTTGCGACCGACGATCGCGTAGTCGGCCGACGTGTTGGCGATGACCGGCCCGAAATAGACGCGCGGCTGGTCGAGCTGCGCCGGGCCGTCGGAGACCACCCCGCCGTTAGCGCCGACGACGTTGACCAGGAATTCGGGGTAGCCGCCATTCTGGTTGGGGTCGTTGGCGATTCCGCGCACCGTGTTGGCCGGCGACGCGATGAAGCCGTTGCCGTGGGTGTACACGGTGTGCCGGTTGATCCAGTCGCGCTGATTGTCGATCAGCCGGTCGGGGTTGAGTTCGCGGGCGGCCACGACGTAGTCACGCAGGGCCCCGGTGCGGTCCTGGTACCTGTCGATGGAGAGCTGGTCGGGGAAGTAGTAGAAGTTCTTGCCCTGCTGGAACTGGGTGAACGCCGGGCTGACGATCGTCGGGTCGAGCAGTCGGATGTTCGATGTGGTGGCCCGGTCGTCGGCGACCTGCTGGGCGGTGGCCCCCGCGTCGCCGGTGTAGTTGCGGTAAGTGACCTGGTCAGACGTCAGACCGTAGGCTTGCCGCGTCGCGGCGATGCTGCGGCTGATGTATTCGCTTTCCTTTTGCGCGGCATTGGGTTTGACGCTGATCTGCTCGACGATCAGCGGCCATCCCGCCCCCACGATCAGCGACGACAACAGCAACAGGACCACACCGATCGCGGGAATCCGCAAATCCCTGAGCACGATCGCCGAGAACACCGCGCCCGCGCAGATCAGCGCGATGGCCATCAGGATCAGCTTGGCCGGCAGCACCGCGTTGATGTCGGTGTAGCCGGCGCCGGTGAAGGGCTTGCCGCCGCGGGTGTGCGACAACAACTCATAGCGGTCCAACCAGTAGGCGATGGCCTTGAGCAGCACCAGCACCCCGACCAGGGTGACCAGCTGGATTCGCGCCGACCGGCTCAGCGCCCCGGTGCGGCCGGACAGCCGAATGCCGCCGAAGATATAGTGGGCCAACAGGTTCGCCACGAAGGCCAGGAACACCGCGACGAACAGGTAGGACAGCAGCAGCCGGTAGAACGGCAGCTCGAACGCGTAGAAACCGAGGTCCTTGCCGAACTGCGGGTCCCGGATGCCGAAATCGCCGCCGTGCAAGAACAGTTGGATTCGCACCCAATAGCTCTGGGCGACGATGCCGGCCAGCAGGCCGACCGCCACCGGGATACCGGCGCTCACCAGTCGTAGCCGCGACAGCACCAGGGCGCGGTAGCGCGCCACCGGGTCGTTGTCGTTGCTCGGCACGAACACCGGGCGGGTACGGTAGGCCACCGCCAGCCCGGCGAACACGATGCCGCCCACCAGCAGGCCGGCGATCAAAAACACCACGAACCGGGTGACCAGCACGGTGGAGAACACCGAGCGATACCCGAGCTCGCCGAACCACAGCCAGTCGACGTATGCGTCGATCAGCCGCGGACCCGCGAGCAGCAAAGCGATCACACCCAGTGCGATCAGGATCAGAATCCGGCTACGCCGAGTCAGCTTCGGCATCCGTGCGGTGGGCCGCATCCCCACTGGCTACGCTCCCTGATCGATTGCTAGACGGTGACAACTCTACGCATGGCACAACCCGTGATCGCCGGGCTTCGCTAGCAGCTTGGCGCCTGCCCACCCGAACCGATCGCGTGCAACGCATCCACTGCCTGGCCGAGCGTCTCGACCTTGACCAACCGCAGGCCGGACGGATTGTCCGAGCTGGCCTCGTAACAGTTCTTGGCCGGCACCAGAAACACCGTGGCCCCGGCCGCGTGCGCGGCGACCATCTTGTGGGTGATGCCGCCGATCTGGCCGACCTTGCCGTCCGACGAAATGGTTCCGGTCCCGGCGATGAAATTCGACTTGGCCAGGTCCCCGGTGGTCAGTTTGTCGACCACCGCGAGGCTGAACATGAGCCCGGCCGACGGCCCGCCCACGTTGGCCAGGTTGAAGTCGACGGTGAACGGCGCCCACGGCGCGTCGAGCACCGCGACGCCCAGGAAGCCGTAGTCGCGGTCCTTATTGGCACCCAGGGTGATCTGCGCCACACCGGCCGGCTCGTTCTTGCGGCGGTAATCGATCGTCACGACCTGGCCGGGCTTGGTGTTCTTCAGCAACCCGGTGAACTCCTCGACGGTGGCCACTGGGACGCCGTTAACCGCGTCGATGGCGTCACCGGTCTTCAGCTTGCCCGCCGAGGGGCCCGGCTCGGGGACCTTGGCGACGGTGACCGCCGCCGGGTACTTGAGGTAACCCAGGGCGGCATAGGCGGCGCTGTCCTCGGATTGCTTGAAGTCGGCGTTGTTGGCCTTGTCGACCTCCTCGCGCGACTTACCGGGCGGATAGATCAGGTCGCGCGGTACCAGCTGCTCGGTGTCCGAAAGCCACAGCGTCAGCGCCTCGCCCAGCGTCAGGTCGTCGCGCTGGGACACCGTCGTCATATTGAGGTGCCCGGTAGTCGGATGCGTCTGGGTGCCCTCGATCGCCACCACCTGCTTGCCGTCGACCTCGCCGAGCGTGTCGAAGGTGGGGCCGGGCCCCAGCGACACGAACGGCACCGTCACCACGGCCAGCAACACGCCGAACACCACGATCGGCACCAGCGCGACCACCAAGGTCAGGATGCGCCTGTTCACGCCGATCAGACTAGACGGCGGGTGCCGCGCGGTGTTCAGCCACGACGTCGGGTCAGCCTGGTTCAGCTACAAGCTGACCCGAGGTCGCGCCGCCTGACCTAGCGGTGAGTACCGTTGAGGGTATGGCTGACCTGCCTTTCGGGTTCTCCTCGGGAGACTCTGGAGACGACCCCGACAAACGCGGGAAGAAAGATCCCGAATCGGGCTCGAACCCGTCTGACCCATTCGCCGCCTTCGGCATGAGCGGTGAATTCGGCATGGGCGACTTGGGGCAGATCTTCACCCAACTCGGCCAGATGTTTTCCAGCGCGGGCACTGTCGGGCCCGCCGGAACCGGCTCCGGGCCGGTGAACTACGACTTGGCGCGCCGCGTCGCGACGAATTCGATCGGCTTTGTGGCGCCGATCCCGGACACCACCAACTCGGCGATCGCCGACGCGGTGCATCTGGCCGAAACCTGGCTGGACGGGGCCACGGCGCTGCCGGCGGGCACCACCAAGGCGGTGGGCTGGACGCCCGGCGACTGGGTCGAGAACACCTTGGAGACCTGGAAGCGGCTGTGCGACCCGATGGCACAACAGATTTCGACGGTGTGGGCGGCGTCGCTGCCCGAGGAGGCCAAGAGCATGGCCGGCCCGCTGCTGCAGATGATGTCGCAGATGGGTGGCATGGCGTTCGGCTCGCAGCTCGGACAGGCGCTGGGCCGACTGTCCCGCGAGGTGCTGACCTCCACCGACATCGGTCTACCCTTGGGGCCCAAGGGAATTGCCGCGGTAATGCCCGACGCCGTCGAATCGTTCGCCACCGGACTGGAGCGGCCGCGCAGCGAGGTCCTGACCTTCCTGGCCGCGCGGGAGGCCGCCCACCACCGGCTGTTCAGTCACGTGCCGTGGCTGTCGAGCCAACTGCTCGGCGCCGTCGAGGCCTACGCCATGGGCATGCAGATCGACATGTCCGGAATCGAGGAACTGGCGCGCGACTTCAATCCGGCGTCGCTGTCGGATCCGGCGGCCATCGAAAACCTGCTCGGGCAGGGCGTTTTCGAGCCCAAGGCCACGCCGGCCCAGACGCAGGCGCTCGAACGGCTGGAGACACTGCTCGCCCTCATCGAGGGCTGGGTGCAGGTGGTGGTGGCCGGGGCGCTGGGCGACCGGATCCCTGGCGCGGCCGCGCTGGGCGAGACGATGCGGCGCCGCCGGGCCAGCAGCGGCCCGGCCGAGCAGACCTTTGCCACGCTGGTCGGGCTGGAGCTGCGGCCCCGCAAGATGCGTGAGGCCGCGGCGTTCTGGGAGCGCCTGACCGAGGCCGCCGGGGTCGACACCCGCGACGGCATCTGGCAACACCCGGATCTGCTGCCCGACGCCGGGGACCTCGACGAGCCGGCGGGCTTCATCGACCGGGTCATCGGCGGCGACACCAGCGGCATCGACGAGGCCATCGCCAAACTCGAGCGCGAGGGCCAAGGCCCCGACGGCCCGCCCGACGGTGGCTCTGTGGATAACTGAGCGGGACCATCGCCGCGCGCGTGACACAGTGACGCCGTGATGCAGCGGCGCCCGGCCACGCTTTCCACCTACGCGCTGGACCCAGCGCTGCCGGTGCTGCTGCGGCCCGACGGCGCGGTCCAGGTGGGCTGGGATCCGCGGCGCGCGGTGCTGGTCCGCCCGCCGGGCGGCCTGGCCGCCGCCGAGCTGGCCACCCTGTTGCGGTCGATGTGGTCGCCGACCCCGCTCTCGGAGTTGCAGCGCCGCGCGCTCGACCGCGGGCTGACCGACGCCGACGGTCTGCGAAACCTGGTCGCGCAGTTGGTCGGTGCCGGCGTGGCCACCGAATGCGGGCGGCCGCGCGAGCGGGCGGCCTCGGTGCGGATCCACGGCCGCGGGCCGCTCTCGGAGCTACTGGTGGAGACCTTGCGCTGTTCGGGCGCGCGGATCGCGCACAGCAGCCAACCGCACGCCGCGGTGTCGGCCCACGACGTCGATCTGGTGGTGCTGTCGGACTTCCTCGTCGCCGACCCGCGCATGGTGCGCGATCTGCACAGCCAGGGCGTCGCCCACCTGTTGGTGCGGGTGCGCGACGGCATCGGGCTGGTGGGTCCGCTGGTGATCCCCGGGGTGACCAGCTGCCTGGGCTGCGCGGACCTGCACCGCCGGGACCGCGACGCCGCCTGGCCGGCGATCTGCGCGCAGCTGCGCGAAACCGTCGGGGTCGCCGATCGGGCCACCGTGCTGGCGACGGCGGCGCTGGCGCTGGCTCAGGTGAACCGGGTGATCGCGGCGGTGCACGGACGGGAGGCGGCGGCCGATCCCGACCCACCCCAGACGCTGAACGCGACCCTGGAATTCGATGTGCACTCCGGCGCGATCGTCACGCGGCACTGGGTCAAACACCCGCTGTGCTCATGCTGAATCGCAGCTACTTCCGTTGTGGCGCTTGGCCTTGCGGGCCGCGAACGACGGCCGATTGGCACCCTGACCTGCGTTTACACAATGTGACAACGGCCGTTGTCGGCTTATCTCCACATCGCGGTGGCCATCATGGATGATGGATACGTGGCAGACATCAAAAGGGGCCGCGCTGCGCGCAACGCGAAGCTGGCCAGCATTCCCGTCGGGTTCGCCGGCCGGGCAGCGATCGGATTCGGTAAGCGGCTGACCGGAAAGTCCAGGGACGAGGTCCAGGCCGAGATCCTGGAAAAGGCCGCCCACCAGCTGTTCACCGTGCTGGGTGAACTCAAGGGCGGCGCAATGAAGGTGGGCCAGGCGCTGTCGGTGCTCGAGGCCGCGGTCCCCGAGGAATTCGGCGAGCCGTACCGCGAAGCGCTGACCAAGCTGCAGAAGGACGCCCCGCCGCTGCCCGCCGCCAAGGTGCACCGGGTGCTCGATGCCCAGCTGGGCACCAAATGGCGCGAACGGTTCAGCTCGTTCGACGACACCCCGGTGGCGTCGGCCAGCATCGGCCAGGTCCACAAGGGCGTGTGGTCCGACGGCCGCGAGGTGGCGGTCAAGATCCAGTACCCCGGCGCCGACGAGGCACTGCGGGCCGACCTCAAGACCATGCAGCGCCTGGTCGGGGTGTTCAAGCAGCTCGCGCCGGGCGCCGACGTGCAGGGCGTGGTGGACGAGCTGATCGAGCGCACCGAGATGGAACTGGACTATCGGCTGGAGGCCGAGAATCAGCGCGCCTTCGCGAAGGCTTACCAGGACCACCCACACTTCGCGGTGCCACGCATCGTGGCCAGCGCGCCGAAAGTGGTGATCCAGGAGTGGATGCAGGGCACCCCGATGGCCGAGATCATCCGGCACGGCACCGTCGAGCAGCGCGACTTGATGGGCACCCGCCTGCTCGAGCTCACCTTCGACGCGCCGCGCCGGCTGGGGATGCTGCACGGCGACGCCCACCCCGGCAACTTCATGCTGCTGCCCGACGGCCGCATGGGCGTGATCGACTTCGGCGCCGTGGCCGCGCTGCCCGACGGCCTGCCGATCGAGCTCGGTATGAGCATCCGGTTGGCCCGCGACAAGAACTACGACGAGTTGTTGCCGACGATGGAGAAAGCCGGCTTCATCCAGAAGGGCCAGCAGGTGTCGGTGCGCGACATCGACGACATGCTGCGCCAGTACGTCGAACCCGTCGAGGTCGAGGTCTTCCACTACACCCGCAAGTGGCTGCAGAAGATGTCCGCCATCGAGATCGATCGGTCGGTGTCGCAGATCCGCACGGCCCGGCAGATGGATCTGCCGCCCAAGCTCGTCATCCCGATGCGGGTGATCATGTCGGTGGCTGCGATCCTGTGTCAGCTCGACGCCCACGTGCCGATCAAGGCGCTGTCCGAAGAACTGGTGCCCGGTTTCGCCGAACCCGACAGCGCGGTCATCTAGCCGCTGCGCCCTAGGCGGCGGCTCCGTCGTCTTTACGCGGGCGTCCGCGGGGCCGTTTGAAGCTCAGGACCGAGCCGCGGTCGATGATCTCGCCGCCCCACACGCCCCAGGGCTCGGCCCGTTCCAGTGCGGCCGCCAGGCACTGGCGGCGGACCGGGCAGCCGGTGCACAGCGTCTTGGCCCGCTCGAGATCGGCCGGGGTGTCGGCGAACCACAGGTCGGGATCTCCGACGTGACACGGCAGGGATTGTCTGGGGACTGTCGGTGCCGACATGTCCTACCACCTACTTCCTGATCTGGGTTGGGCGTCCGTGGGGAGTGATCCGGACCAGGTCAGGAAGTTGTCTGCGGAACAACTATGGCCACGGATCCTGGTGACTTCGGGTCCGTGGCCATCTGGGGAGAAAACCGGGCTGGTGCTTAGCTTGCCTTCGGTGGGCCCCCGACTTGTACGGACGCGTCGGTCGCGGCGGCGGCGCGATGCTTACGCGCGGCCGCCGAGGCGGCGTGTGCGGCATGGGTGGTGGCAGCGTCGAACGCCGCGCGGGCCACGCCTACACCGAAAGCGTCGTTGATCATCGTGGCCACCCCCTTCCCGTAATGCCGACTTCCGTGGTGCCGAGTTGTGCGCTTCGAGGGTAAACGGTCAGCACCGATGACCACAACCGATTTTCTGACCTGCGGGTTTACCGGTCAGCGGCCGCGGACCAGCTCCAGCACATCGGGCCCGTACTGTTCCAGTTTGCGTGCGCCGATGCCCGGGATCGCGATCAGCGCCTCTTCGTCGTCGGGCAGCAGCTCGGCGATGGCGATCAGCGTGTTGTCGGTGAAGACGACGTAGGCGGGCACCTTCTGCTCCTTGGCGATGTCGAGCCGCCAAGCCTTGAGCCGCAGCAACAGGTCCTCGTCGATGTCGGCGGCGCAGGTCTCGCAGCGCCGCAGCATGACGGCCGCCGGGGTGGTCAGGTTGTTGTTGCAGATCCGGCAGCGGGTCGCGGTGCCGCGGGTGCGCCGAGACTTGTTGGGCGCCGCGTCGGCCCGCGCCTGGGGTGCGATGCCGTTGAGGAACCGCGACGGCTTACGCCCCTGGCGCCCGCCCGGGCTGCGGGCCAGCGCCCAGCTGAGCGCCAAATGCGTTCTGGCCCTGGTGATTCCGACGTAGAGCAGCCGGCGTTCCTCCTCGACCGCTTCGCTTTCTGCGCCGTGCGCCAACGCGTGCGAGATGGGCAGCGTGCCGTCGGCCAACCCGACCAGGAACACCGCGTCCCACTCGAGCCCCTTGGCCGCGTGCAGCGACGCCAGCGCGACGCCTTGCACCACCGGTGCGTGCCGGGCGTCGGCGCGCATCCGGAGTTCGGCCATCAGCCCGGGCAAGTCGAGCTGCGGACGCTGGGCGACTTCGTCGTCCACCAGCTCTGCCAAGGCGGTCAGCGCTTCCCAGCGCTCGCGGGCCCGGGTGCCCACCGGTTCCTCCGCCGTCAGCCCCAGCGGTTCCAGCACCGCGCGCACCATGTCGGGCAACGGGCCCGCTGGGCCATGCTCAGAGCCGCGCTCGGCCGCCCGGTGCAGCGCCAGCATGGCCTGCTTGATCTCCTGGCGGTTGAAGAACCCCTCGCCACCGCGAACCTGATAGGCGATGCCGGCCTCGGTCAGCGCCTCCTCGTAGATCTCCGATTGCGCGTTGACCCGGTACAGCACCGCGATCTCCGACGGCGGGGTGCCGGATTCGATGAGCCGCTTGATCGATTTGGCGACCGCGGCGGCCTCGGCCGGTTCGTCGGGATGCTCGGAGAACGACGGCGCCGGGCCCGGCGCGCGCTGGCCCACCAGGTGCAGCTTGCTGCCCGCGACGCGGCCGCGCGCCGCGGCGATCACCTGGTTGGCCAACGACACCACCTGCGGGGTGGAGCGGTAGTCGCGCTCCAGGCGCACCACGGTGGCGTCGGGGAACCGGCGGGAGAAGTCGAGCAGGAACCGCGGCGAGGCCCCGGTGAACGAATAGATGGTCTGGTTGGCGTCGCCCACCACGGTCAGGTCGTCGCGATCGCCCAGCCACGCCGACAGCACCCGCTGCTGCAATGGCGTGACGTCCTGGTACTCGTCGACCACGAAGCAGCGGTAGCGATCCCGGAACTCCTCGGCCACGGCGGGATCATTTTCGATCGCGGCGGCGGTGTGCAGCAGCAGGTCGTCGAAATCGAGCAGGGTGACGTTGTCGCCGCGGGATTTGAGCGCTTCGTAGGCGGCGTAGACGGTGGCGACCCGCGCGGCGTCCAGCGGGATGTCGCGCGCGGCGGCGGCCACCGCGGCCGGGTATTCCTCCGGCCCGATCAGCGACGCCTTGGCCCACTCGATCTCGCCGGCCAGGTCGCGCACGTCGTCGGTGCTGGCGTTGATCCGGGCGCGGGCGGCCGCCCGGGCGACGACGGCGAATTTGCTGTCCAGCAGCTGCCAGCCGGTGTCGCCGACCACCCGCGGCCAGAAATACCGCAGCTGTCGGTGGGCGGCCGCGTGGAACGTCAGGGCCGAGACCGCGCCGACGGTGGTGTCCTCGCCCGCCGCGGCGTCGATCATCCGCAGCCTCGAGCGCATCTCCCCCGCCGCCCGCTGGGTGAACGTGACGGCCAGCACCTGGCCCGCCGCGACATGACCACTGGCGATCAACTGGGCGATGCGGTGCGTGATGGTGCGCGTCTTTCCCGTGCCGGCGCCGGCGAGCACGCAGACCGGGCCGCGGGGAGCCAGCACGGCTTCGCGCTGCTCGTCGTCCAGCCCGGCTGTCAAGGGATCGGCGACCGTCGGCATGGCGTCCATCTTGGCAGCGGTCGCCGACAAACCCGGCGCATCGCCACACCTTGATCGGCGGCCTAGCGTGTCGCCCCGGCGAGTCGCCGGATTCCGCGGTCCCCCGGCGCGGAATGCATCGTCGCCGGGCTACACCCGATCGCCCACTCCTCCGCATCCCGCGTCGCGGAATGCATCGTCGCCGGGCTACGTTAACCATCTATGACCTCTGCCCCGCTCACCGTCTACACGACCTCCTGGTGTGGTTACTGCCACCGGCTCATGACGGTGCTCAAGTCCAACGGAATTCCCTACGAGGCGGTCGACATCGAGCACGACGCGGCGGCCGCTGATTTCGTCAGCTCGGTCAACGGCGGCAACAGGACGGTCCCGACGGTCAAGTTCGCCGACGGGTCGACGCTGACCAACCCGAGCGCCGCCGAGGTGAAGGCGAAGCTGGCCCAGACCGGGAGCTAGGCCCGCTCAGTCGATCGCGGCCCAGGATTCGATGATCACGCGGGCGATCGAGATCGACCCGGGCAGCAGCAGTTTCGACTCAGACGAGCTGGACCAGTCCCCCGCCGCGAGCGCGGCGCGCACCTCGTCGCGGGTGAACCAGGCCGCCTCGGCGATCTCGCCGTCGTTGAAGGAGAACTCTTCGGCCGGGTCGGCGACGGCGTGGAAACCGACCATCAGCGAGCGCGGGAACGGCCACGGCTGACTGCCCAGGTAGCGCACGTCGCGGACGGTCAGCCCGATCTCCTCGCGGATCTCGCGGGCGACGCACACCTCGAAAGACTCACCGGCCTCGACGAATCCGGCCAGCAGCGAGAACATCCGCTCCGGCCACACCGCCTGGCGGGCCAGCACCGCGCGGTCACCGCCGTCGTGGACCAGGCAGATCACCGCCGGGTCGATGCGCGGGAACTCCTCGCGACCGGTCACCGGGTTGATTCGTGCCCAACCCGCCCGGGCCGGCCGCGTCGGCGACCCGTCCTCGGGGCTGAAACGGGCCTTCTCATGCCAGTTCAGCAGCGCGACGGCCGCGGACACCAGCTGGCTGCTGGTGTCGTCGAAGATCGGGCCCAGGCTGCGCAGGTTCACCACCTCGGCGTGCGCGCCGGGGTCGTCGGGGGCCTGCAGCGCGCCGCGGATGCCCCACACGTGCCGGCCGTCCTCCAGGCGCCCCAGGAACACCGCCTCCGACGGCGGCTTGTCGCCGATTTCGGCGGCCGCGCCGAGCACCACCCGGCCGTTGGCGGCCAGCACCTGGTTGCGCGAATCCACCCGCAGCAGCGCCGCCTCCGCCCAGCCGGCGGTGGCGGCCTCGACATCGGTGCGCAGCTGATCGGCGCGGTCGGCGCCGACGCGCGACAGCAACGGGACGCTGCGCAGCTGAAAGTCCGCGATCGCCATCAGTGGTCGGCGTTTCGGATGTAGAGCAGTCGGTCGTTGGCCTCGATCGCATCCACCTCGGGCGCGCCGATGCGCAGCAGGTGGCCGTCGCGCACCACTCCGAGCACGATGTCGCGCAGGTGCCGCGGCGATCCGCCGACTTCGGTCTGCTCCACTTCTCGCTCGGCGATGGCCAGCCCGGCGTCGGGGGTCAGCAGGTCCTCGATCATGTCCACGACGCTGGGCGTGGTGGTGGCCAGCCCCAGGAGCCGGCCGGCGGTGGCCGAGGAGACCACCACCGAGTCGGCGCCGGACTGCTGCAGCAGGTGCTGATTCTCGGTCTCCCGGATCGAGGCGACGATCTTGGCGTTGGGTGCCAGCTCGCGCGCCGTCAGCGTCACCAGCACCGCGGTGTCGTCGCGGCTGGTGGCGACCACGATGGATGCCGCATGCTGGGCGCCGGCCAGCCGCAGCACATCGGCTTTGGTGGCGTCGCCGTGCAGGGTGACCAGGCCCGCGCTCTCGGCGTGCTCGAGCGTGCCCCGATCGGTGTCGACGACGACGACCTCGGCCTGGGCGGTCTCGTCACCGAGGATGGCGGCGACCGCCGTCTTTCCCTTGGTGCCGTAGCCGATCACGATGGTGTGGTTGCGCACTCTGCTCCTCCAACGCTGAATCTTCCACCCTTGGCGAGACCGCTCGGAGAGCACTTCGAGCGTGGTGCCGACCAGCACGGCCAGGAACGCGATCCGCAACGCGGTGAAGATCAGGGTGTGCACCAGGCGCGCGGTTTCGGTGTACGGCGTGATGTCGCCGTAACCGGTCGTCGACAGGGAGACCGCGGAGAAGTACACGCAGTCCAGAAACGTCAGCGGTTGGTTGCGCACGTCGCGGTAACCGGTGCGGTCCAGGTAGACGATGACCGCCGCGGCCAGCAGCACCACCAGCGCGATGGCCAGGCGACGGGTGATGACGCGGATCGGGCTCGCATGGTCCTCGGGGATGCGCACCACGCCGATCAGCTGGTGACCGCGCTGAGTGGTCAGGGTTTCGTCCAGACCGCTCAGCTTTCGGGACCTACCGTTGCCCACGGCGGCCCGTCACCGGCTGCACTTCTGCGCACGAGACACGCACGGGTCTTATGTAACCACGGCCACAGCGTCCCCAATACTCGGGCGGCGCAGGTCACACGCCGACGCGGCGGGCGCCGCCGGGATCCGACAGTAGGTCGGCGACCTCGGCGTCGCTCGGCAGCTCGTCGGGAACCACCGTGGCGCCGGCGCGCACGTAATAGAAGGCGGTGCGCACGGACGATTCGGGGACGCCGGCCAGCGCCGCCCAGGCCGAGCGATACACCGCGAGCTGGACGGCGGCCTGCCGCATCGCCTCCGGCCCGTGCGGCGGTTCACCGGTTTTCCAGTCGACCACGGTGGCCCCGCCATCGGGGTCGGCGAAGACCGCGTCGATGCGCCCCCGCACCAGCGTGTCACCGATCGGCATTTCGAACGGCACCTCCACGGCGACGGGAGTCCTTGCGGCCCAAGGCGATTCGGTGAACGCCCGCTGTAAGGCGGCCAGTTCCGCGCTGTCGCCGACGCCGGAATCCGCCGCGCCGGGCAGGTCACCCAGATCGAACAGGCATTCGGCGCCGTAGAACTTCTGCACCCATGCGTGAAAGGCATTGCCCAGCAACGCATGCGGTTCTGGACGCGACGGCAGCCGATGCCTCAGGCGCTGCGCCGTGCCCGCCGGGTCGCGCGCCAGGCCGACCAGGGAACTGACCGACAATTGTCCGGGCAGGGCGAGCGGCGGCGGCTGCACCAACCGGGCACGCTCGGCCAGCAGGGCATCGACATCGGCGGCCCAGCCGTCCACGTCGAGCCCGGTTTCGGTCGCACCGGCGCGCAGCGCCTGAGCCACCAGCGCCGCCCCGCGCTCGACGTCGTTGCGTCGCTCGGCTAGCGGGTCGGGTGGCCACACAGCCTCGATGACGTTGTCGCGCAGTGGGTTTTGCTCACCGTCGGCGGGTGGCGGCGCCCAGTGCTCCACCGTTCCGCACGGGTCGCCGGCCGCGGCCGAGTCGTCGATGACGGCCTTGATCTCGCACAAAAAGTCCGACGGGCCGCGCGGCTTGATGCCGGTGGCCGCCCAGTGGTGCCCGGACACCAGCAGGGTGTCCTCTGCGCGGGTGATGGCGACGTAGAGCAGCCGCCGCTCCTCGTCGATGCGCCGCTGCTCGAGCTGGCGGCGGTGCTCGGAGATCTTGTCCGACAGCTGCTTTCGGTTGGTGACGTCCGAGGTGTCCATCACCGGGATGCCCAGGGCGCCCGCGGCGGCGCGGTCGCCGCGCAACAGCGGGGGTAACTCGCCGGCATCGGTGAGCCAGGTGCTCTTCGACGCCGTGGACGGGAAGGTGCCACCGGACAGGTGGGCCACCGCCACGACTTGCCATTCCAGCCCCTTCGCCGAGTGCACGGTGAGGATTTGGACGCGGTCGCGGGCGACCGCCAATGGTGCCGGCGCCAAGCCGTTTTCGACCGACTCGGCCACGTCCAAGTAGGCCAGCAGGCCGGTCACCGACGTGGCCGCCGATCCGTCCGCGGGCCCGGTTACGGCGTCGGTGCGTTCGGCGTACGCGGCGACGACGTCGGCGAACGCGTCCAGATGCTCGCTGCCGGCCCAGCCGGGCCCGACCCCGGCCGCGGCCCGGACCTCGCAGTCGATGCCCAGCACCCGGCGCACCTCGGCGACGAGGTCCCCGAGCGGATGGCCGAGGTGGGCGCGCAGGGCGCTCAGTTCGGCGGCCAGCGCCGTGATGCGTTGATACCCCGCGGCCGAATATGCCTCGGCCGCACCGGGATCGGCGACCGCGTCGGCCAGGCACACGGTGTCCGCGTCGGGGCCGGCCGCGCTCGCGATCGACTCGGGCGAACAGGGATCGCCGGTCGGCACACCCCCGCCCAGTACACGCGCGCGCTGCCACAACGCCGCGAGGTCACGCGCACCCAGGCGCCAGCGCGAACCCGTGAGCACTCGCATCGCCGCCGCGCCGGCCGTCGGATCGGCGACCAGCCGCAGCATGGCGACGACCTCGGCGACCTCCGGGATGGCCAGCAGACCCGCCAGTCCGACGACCTCGACCGGGATCCCGCGGGCGCGCAGCGCGTCCGCGATGGGCGCGGCATCGGCGTTGCGGCGCACCAGCACCGCGGCCGTCGGCGGGCTGACGCCCTCGTCGCGGGCCCGCCGGTAGTGCGCGTCGAGGTGCTCGGCGATCCAGTCCCGCTCGGCCGTCACGTCGGGCAGCAACGCACAGCGGACCGTGCCGGGTGGGGCATCCGGGCGCGGGCGCAGCGCGTGCACGGCCACCGAGCGCCGCCGCGCCTCCGCCGACACCGCGTTGGCCACCCGCAAGGCGCGCGGCGGATTGCGCCAGCTGGTCCGCAACTCGCACATGGGCGCGGGGGTGCCGTCGGATCGGGGGAAGTCGGTGGTGAACCGGGGCAGGTTGGTCGCCGACGCGCCGCGCCAGCCGTAGATCGACTGGATGGGGTCACCGACGGCCGTGAGCGCCAGGCCGTCGTCGACCCCACCCCCGAACAGCGTTGAGAGCGCGATGCGTTGGGCGTGGCCGGTGTCCTGGTATTCGTCGAGCAGTACCACCCGGTAGCGGCTGCGCAGGTCCTCGCCCACTTGCGGGAAGGTCGCCGCCAGCCTGGCCGCCGACGCCATCTGCATCCCGAAATCCATCACCTTCGCGGCGCGCATGCGTTCGTCGAGGGCGTCGAGCAGGGGCACCAGTTCGGCGCGCTCGGTCTGGGTGGCCAGCAGCCGCAGCAGCCATTGGCTGGGGCCGCGGTCGCGTTGGTAGGGGCCGGCGGGCAGGGAGTGGATCAGCCGCTCCAGCTCCAGGTGGGTGTCGCGCAGCTGGCCGGTGTCCACCAGGTGCTCGGCCAGCTGCCCCCACAGCCGCAGCACCATCGAGGTGACCGCCGCCGGGGTCTTGTCGGTGCGCAGCTGCCCGGGATAGGCGTTCACCACGTCGAAAGCCAGTTGCCACAACTCGGTTTCGCTGAGCAGCCGGGTGTCGGGCTCGACGGGCAGCAGCAGCCCGTAGTCGCGCAGCAGCGAGCCCGCGAAGGCGTGGTAGGTGCTGACCGTCGGCGCGCCCTCGGTGTCGACGGGTGCGTCGGCGGCGCCAGGCGAACCCAGCCCGACGCCGGCCAGCCGGGCCAGTCGGGACCGGACCCGGCGCAGCAGCTGACCGGCGGCCTTGCGGGTGAAGGTCAATCCCAGCATCTGACCGGGATCGGCGTAGCCGTTGGCGACCAGCCACACCACCCGCGCGGCCATGGTTTCGGTCTTGCCGGCGCCCGCCCCGGCGATGACCACCAGCGGCCCCGGCGGCGCGGCGATGACGGCGGCCTGCTCGTCGGTCGGCGGGAAAAGCCCGAGCGCCTTGGCCAATTCGGCCGGGGAATAGCGCGGTGGCGTCATCGCTGTGATCCGTCGGCGTGGGCCGGGCAGTTCGCCCGGACGGGGCAATGGCTGCAGCCGTCGTTGCGCCGCGCGATGAATTGCGGGCCGGACGTTGCGTCAGCCGCCCGGGCGATGACATCGCGCCATTCGTCACCGCCGGCCGCGGTCAGCGGATCCTGTTCGCGTTCGGCCACTCCCGATGCCCCGGTCTTGCCGAGGTAGACCAGCCGGGCACCGCCGGGTTCGACGTTCTCGGTGCCATTGCCGACCAATCCGTCGGCCACCGCCAGCTGATACATGGCCAGCTGGGCGTGCTGTTGCGCGTCGTCCTTGCTGACCGGCGTCTTGCCGGTTTTGATGTCGACGATGACCAGCCGACCGGCGGCATCCCGTTCCAGCCGGTCGACCCGCCCGCGCAGCCGGACCTCGCCGCCGCCCTCGGTGGCCACGGTTCCGTCGATCTCGACCTCGACGCCGACCTCGGTCAGTGCGCCCCGGGTCTGCGACCGCCACTCGATGAAGGCCTCCAGCATGGCCCGGTGGCGAGCCAGCTCGTTGGCCGAATGCCATTGCGCCGCAAAGGGTAGGTGCCCCCAGGCGCGGTCCAGCTCGGCCAGCAATTCCGATTCGCTCTTGTGCGGTTGGGCGATCAGGGCGTGCACCACCGATCCGATCGCCGAGCGCACATCGCGCGGGTTGGATCCGCCGTGCCGCTCGGCGAGCCAGCGCAGCGGGCAGTCGTTGAGGGTCTGCATGGTCGAGGGCGTCAACGTCACCACATCGCCGCTGCCCCGCAACGGTTCGCTGGTGCTGACCGGGGTCAGGCCGTGCCACCCGGCCGGGTCGGCGCCGGGCACGCCGGCTCGGGCCAGCCGGGCCAATTGTGTTGCCGCGCAGTCCCGGACGGCCTCGTCGACCGCCCCGTCGGGGGCGCACACCACGCCGCGCAGCCGGCCGACCAGCGCCGCCGCGGACAACACCCGCGGAGCCGAGACCGGTTGTAGCTCAGCGCTATCCGGTCCTCCGTCGGCCCACCGCGCGATTTCAGCGAAGAAGGCCGACGGCAGCGCGGCCTCGTGGCCGGCCCCGCCGGTGTCGCTGTCGACGGCCGTCACCAGCAACCGCCGGCGGGCCCGGCCCATCGCCGCGACCAGCAGCCTGCGCTCCTCGGCCAGCAGCGGTGCCCGCACCGACGCGTCCGCGCCGACCCCGTCCAGCACGTCCAGCAACCGCTGGGTATTCAGCACACCGCCACGCGGAACGGTATTGGGCCACAACCCTTCCTGCAGACCGGCGATCACCACGAAATCCCATTCGTGCCCCAGCGCGGCGTGCGCGCTGAGCACCTGGACCTGTTCGGCCGCGGCGAACGGCTCGGGAACGGCGCCCGGCAACGCCAGCGCGGCGATGTGCTCGACCAGACCGCGCAGCGATGCGCCCGAGGTGCGCGACACGTAGTCGTCGGTGACGTCGAACAGCGCGGTCACCGACTCGAGGTCCCGGGTGGCCTGGGCCGCGGCAGGCCCGCCGCGCTCGCTGACCGACAGCCAGCGGCGCTGCAGCCCGGACCGGTGCCAGGCGGCCCACAAGGTGTGGCGCGGGTCTTCACCGGCGCGGTGCGAGCGCGCGGCCGCGTCGAGCACCCCGCGGACCTTGCGCAGCGGGCCGAACTGCGGCCCCGGCGGCACGGCGCCGGCGGACAGCGCCTCGACCACCAGCTCGGCGAAGTCGCCCGCGGGGCGATCGGGGTTGGCGCGCTGCATCGTTCGGCGCAGCTGGCGCAGCGACACCGGATCGACCCGACCGATGGGGCCGGTCAGCAGCGCCAGCGCCTGCTGCCCGTCCAGCCCGTCGGCGGTGGCCAGCAGCACGGTGAGCAGGGCCCGCGCGGCCGGTTCCTCGGCCAACGGGCCGGGGATGGCGGGCGCGGCCACCGGCACCCCGGCGGCGGCCAAGGCGCGCGGCAGGCGCGCACACCTGGTCGACGGTGTGCCCTGGTCACAGATGGCGGTCATCGTGCGGTCGGTGCCGCGGGCGGGTGCG